>CAXSIE010000069.1:14212-15765 GCA_964237295.1 uncultured Flavihumibacter sp.
CGTATGCAGGCCGCCATTATCAGTTTGATTATTGGTCACATTAGGATCTGTAGTTTCAATCATTGTTGCCGGCAGGTACATAATAAGACCCGTTTTTAGAATTGTAGCTGCAACAAGACTTACAGAGGTTTTCACTGCTACAGCGTTGTTATTGGTGGTGGGAATTGCAGTGCTTATGACCCAGGTAGGATTGAGCCCTGCCCTGGGTACTTTTCTGGCGGGCGTAGTTCTTGCCAACAGCGAATACAAGCATGAACTTGAAAGTGATATAGAACCTTTTAAAGGTTTGTTACTTGGATTGTTTTTTATTTCAGTCGGGGCCTCCATAAATTTTCACCTTATTGCTCAACAGCCGGCAATCATTTTAGGATTGGTACTGTTATTAATGATTGTAAAAGCATTGGTATTGCTGTTACTTGGAAAAGTTTTTAAATTAAGTATTGATCAAAACATGCTCTTTGCATGTGCGCTGTGCCAGGTAGGTGAATTTGCATTCGTATTATTTTCTTTCTGTACTAAAGAAGGAATATTACCTGCTACAGTAATAGATATAATGGTTGCTGTAGTAGCCATCAGTATGGCACTGACACCAATGGTTTTATTACTGAATGAAAAGGTTTTAATGCCGAAATTAGGCACCAAAGCCATAGAAGATGAAAATAAACCCGATGAAATAAATGAAAGCAATCCTGTTATCATAGCAGGATTCGGGCATTTTGGAAATATTGTCGGCCGCTTTTTAAGGGCACACAATATCGGCACCACCATTCTTGATATCGATTCAGACAGGGTGGATGTGCTTCGTAAAATGGGTTTCAAAGTTTATTACGGCGATGCCTCCAGGTTTGAATTATTGAGTGCAGCAGGCGCTGTTAGTGCTAAAATAATCATCATTGCTATTGACAATGCAGAAAAAAGACTTGAAATGATAGAAACCATTAAAAAGCATTTTCCTAACCTGCGCATGCTGGTGAGGGCAACAAACCGTTTCGACGCCTATGACCAGATGAATGCCGGAATGCTTCATGTATACCGGGAAACATTGGACACTTCTATACGGGTTGGTTTGGATGCCATGAAATTATTAGGGTATCGCGCATACAGCGCTCAAAGGGCTGCAAGAACATTCTTAAAGTATGATGAATTGAGTCTGAAAAAATTAGCGTCTATCCGTGAAGAAGATCAATATATTGTTACTGCCAGGGAATTAATTGAAGAACTGGAAAGCATCATTAAAGCCGATAATCATAATTTAATAACCAATCGTGATGCAGGCTGGGATGAAGATGGCTTAATTCTCGATGCAAAAGTTTCAGGGAAGCTATAGTTAGTGTTGTGTCAGGGATGAAAATACACATTAAATTGCAAGTGTTTTTATAACCACAGAGTAAAGCCGGAGATAAAGAAGAGGTTATACAGAGAGAGCCCTCTGTGTAACCTCTTCTTTATCTCCGGCTTTACTCTGTGGTTAAAAAATTATTCAGATTGCTGAAATCAATATGTTCAATTCAGCATTAACACAACACTAATTCCAGATTCCATTAGCTTCCGTT
>CAXSIE010000070.1:0-5596 GCA_964237295.1 uncultured Flavihumibacter sp.
TCTTTATGTGCTTCCGGAATTGCGGGTGTAAACACAACTAACTGAACATCTAACGGAATCAAGTTGATATCATCTTCATAATGTATGGCTATCCCGCTTTCTTCCAGGGCTTTCGTTAACACAGTGGAAGTTTTATCATAGCCACTCACTACAGCATTTCTGGAATGAAAATACCGGGCAAGGGCACTCATGCCTATGCCTCCGATGCCGATGAAGTAAACCTTTTTTATGTCATCAAGTTGTATCAATATTCTATAGTGTTTTCCTGAATAAATGTTTTTGTTATCAACCTTTAGTTATCCTGTGCTTATTGATTTTAATATTTCACCGGCAACGCGAATATCAGCATCTCTGAATGCAAGCTTTCTGATATTTGCTTTTAACGCCGCCTCTTTTTCTTCATCTTTAGCCAAAGCTATTATAGCGGCAACCAGCTTTTCACCGGCTTCGCTATCGGGTATCATCAATGCTGCATTTCTTTCTACCAATGCTTTCGCGTTTACGGATTGATGATCTTCCGCAGCAAACGGATAAGGTACAAATACTGTTGGCTTAACCGCAACACATAGTTCCGCAATGGCCATTGCGCCCGCACGCGATATCACAACATCTGCCGCCGCAAAAGCATATTCCATATCTGTTATAAATTCATCCACCCATACATTTGTTTTTCCTTCGGCTACTTCTTTTCCTTTTTCTTTATAAGGCTTGCCGGTCTGCCATATAAGCTGCAGGTCATTTATTAAAATTTCATCAATATGAGCAGCTATGGCTTCATTAATACTTCGGGCACCTAAACTTCCTCCAATAGATAATACCGTTTTTTTCTGCGGATCCAATTTAAAAAAATGCAATCCCTTATCCCTGGTGATAGTTGAGTTAAGAATAGCAGACCGCACAGGGTTTCCTGTTAAAACAATTTTTTCTTTTGGAAAAAAAGCTTCCATTCCATCAGTCGCTACAAATATCCTGGTGGCCTTTCTTGCCAGTATTTTGTTTGATTTTCCAGGAAATGAATTCGACTCATGTATAAAGCTGGGTATGCCTTTCTGCTGGGCATACCTTAACACCGGATAAGTTGAATAACCGCCTACTCCCACTACAGCATCCGGTTGAAAATCACTCAATATCTTTCTTACCTGGAAGAAGCTCTGAATGATCTTGAACGGCAGGCCTATATTTTTTATCAAAGAACTTCTGTTATATCCTGTTATATCCAATCCGCGTATTTTATAACCCTGCTGAGGCACTTTTTCCATTTCCATTCTTCCTTTGGCGCCAACAAAAAGTATTTCAATGCCGGGTTGCAATTGCTGCAGGGCATTGGCAATTGCTATAGCGGGAAATATATGCCCGCCTGTTCCACCACCGGCTATTATAATCTTTTTGTTCATTATTCAGTATTCCCAGGTTTCAGGTATGCAACAATTTTAATATTACTTTTCGCTCATTCCTGGCTATTTGCCGTTTGCTGCTTTTTTATTTTTTAAAATTTATTTTCTTCTTTTTACTGGCAGCTTCATATCTTTTTAACCTTTGAGCCACCAGGTTCAATTACCGATCCTTCAAGTTGTTCTACATTCCGTGCAACGCTTAAAATAATTCCAATGGACAGGCAGGTAAACAAAAATGAACTTCCTCCCATGCTTATTAATGGAAGTGTTACCCCTGTAACCGGAAACAGGTTCACATTAACCGCCATGTTAGTCAAAGCCTGTATCACCAATGTAAAACTTAGTCCCAGAGCCAGGAACGCGCCAAATGCATAGGGGCATCTTCTGAATATCCTGATGCTCCTTAATAGAAAAATCAAATAAATAATCAGGATGCATGCACCTCCCATCAAACCATATTCTTCGATGATGATGGCGTATATAAAATCGGAATAAGGATGTGGCAGGAAATTACGCTGCTGGCTGTTTCCGGGTCCAACTCCTAACCAGCCCCCTTTTGCGATAGCGATCTTGGCCTGATTTATCTGGTAGTTATCTTCGTTTTCAATATCCTTTCCACCATACATAAAATTGCTTACCCTTTTTACCCAGGTCGATACTCTGGCAGTCAGCATATTACGTGTTTCTGCTTTTCCCTGCTCGGCACCGTTTGTTTTATGCTGATATATTGCTGCCAGTATCAATATTATTATCGGCACCATTGCTATACCTGCTACCAGCAAAAGATGGCGGATAGGTATTCTTCCGATAAAAAGCAGCAGCATACTAGTTGCGCCTATCAATAAAGCTGTTGACAAATTAGCCGGGGCAATGAGTAAACAAACAATTGCAACAGGTATTATTACGTGTAGAAAACCCTTTCTGAAATCTTTGATCACCTGCTGCCTCTTACTCAACAACCTGCTAACATACATGAATAATGCCAGTCGTGCAAGATCGGAGGTTTGAAATGTTAAACGGATAATAGGCAGGCGTATCCACCTGCTACCTTCATTTAAGCGAACGCCAAAAAATAAGGTATATATTAATAATGGAATAACGATTAAAAATAATATCAGCGACACCCTGGAGTAAAGGGTATAATTAACCCGGTGAGCGAAGTATATAACGGCAATGCCTACAGCGATGAATGCTACCTGTTTAAACAAATAAGATTCAGTGCTCTTACTCATGCGGTATGCAAGTGTACCGGTGGAACTGTACACTACCAATAGCGATGCTATAGCCAGCAATACTACAATTGACCAGATTACTTTATCACCCTTGGTTCTATGTAAGAGTCTATCCATTTTTAATTCATAATATACATACTGAGCTTTGCTATCAGCTGCCGGGAAGACACATTGCATGCATCGGCTGCCAATAGTTGAGTTGGTAGCTGACAGCATTTCACAATTGCATCACCGCTTCCTTGAACTGTTTACCCCTGTCTTCATAGTTTCTGAATAAATCGAAACTTGCACAAGCCGGACTTAGTAATACAATGTCTTCCTTTTCTGCAAGGTTAAAAGCTGTCTGTACGGCTTCAGCGGCACTTTGTGTGTCAACAATCTGCGCTACATCTTTACCGAAAAATTCATGTATATGCCTGTTGTCTAACCCCATGCATACAATTGCCTTTACTTTTTCTTTTACAAGTTCCTGGAGTTGGGTATAATCATTTCCCTTATCAATACCACCCATGATGAGGATAGTAGGTTTTTCCATATTTTCTAATGCATACCAAGTTGAGTTCACATTAGTGGCCTTACTATCGTTGATGAATCCCACTCCCCGAACGGTAGTAACATATTCCATACGGTGCTCTAATGACTCGAAAGACTGTATAGCCTCACGTATCTTATCTTTACGTATGCTTAGTCTTGATGAGGCAATGCCTGCCGCCATGGTGTTATACTGATTATGTTTACCCTTGAATGCAAAATCATAAACGCTCATGGTAAATACTTCCTCATCAACCGTAATTGTCATATTTTCATCTTTGACAAATGCTCCTAGTTTTAGTTCTTCTCTCATGGTAAATGGTAATAGGTTAGATTTAATAGAATGCCTGTCTAAAAATTTCATGGTAACCGGATCGTCAGCGGAATAAATAAAATCATCCGCTGCAGTTTGATTCATTGTGATACGAAACTTGCTGTTTATATAATTCTCGAAATTGTATTCATACCTGTCCAGGTGGTCTTCAGTTATATTAGTCAATATGGCAGAATTTGCGCGAAAAGTTTTAATGTCATCTAACTGAAAACTACTGATCTCCACTATGTATAAAGCCTTCGGATCTTGTGCCACCTGCCTTGCAAAAGAATAACCTATGTTTCCTACCATCGCACAATCTAAACCGGCATGTTTGCAGATATGATATAAAAGCGAGGTGGTGGTTGTTTTTCCATTACTGCCTGTTATACCTATTATCTTACTTTCTCCTTTAAACCTGAATGCCAATTCAATTTCACTGATGATATCAATACCTTTAGCCCTTATTTTTTTTACCAGTTGGTTCTTTTCAGGGATGCCCGGACTTTTCATTACTTCATCAGCCTCAAGGATCCTTTCTTCATGATGCTTTTCTTCTTCAAATTCAATTTCCAGTGAAATAAGTTCCTGCTTATAATGCTCCTTTATTAAACTACCATCAGATACAAATACTTCATATCCCTGTTGCCTGCCAAGGATGGCTGCTCCTACCCCGCTTTCTCCTGCACCCAATATCACCAATCGCTTACTCATAATTATTGTTATCTTATTTTCATCGTCACAATAGCAAACACCACACATAAAATCGTCGCGATCCAAAATCTTACCGCTATCTTACTCTCATGATATCCTAATTTCTGATAGTGATGATGCAGCGGGCTCATTAAAAAAATACGCCTGCCTTCTCCGTACTTTCTTTTTGTGTATTTAAAATAACTAACCTGCAGCATTACACTAACCAATTCCACCAGGAACACCCCACAGAATATAGGTATCAGCAATTCCTTTCTTACAATAATTGCCAGTGATGCTATAACCCCGCCGAGCATCAGGCTGCCTGTATCGCCCATGAATACCTGCGCCGGGTACGAATTATACCAGAGAAACCCTACACACGCTCCTATTAACGCTCCAATATAAATAGACAGCTCGCCCAGGTTGGGTATATACATGATGTTGAGATAATCGGCAAACCGTATATTTCCGCTGGCATAAGCAAAGATGCCCAAACATGCGCCGATTATAGCGCTTACTCCTGTGGCCAGCCCATCTAATCCATCAGTAATATTAGCCCCGTTCGAAACAGCCGTTACTATAAAAATTACAACGGCGATATAAAACACCCAGGTATATTCCCTCCAGCTAACCGGTAATAAAGTAGCGTAATTAAACTCATGTGTTTTAACAAAAGGAATGGTAGTGACGGGTTTATTGGCTTCAACAAACCATCTTTCCCTTCCATCAAGTTTTACCACTTTGAGTCCGGTTGTATCCAACGGTTTTGTTGTACCGGTGTATTCCCGCCAGGCTTTTGTGTTGCTGTTAAAATATAAAGTAGCACCTACACAAAGTCCCAGAACAACCTGACCCAAAACTTTAAACCACCCTGCCAAACCATCCTTATCACCTTTCTTATAAGCAATGCCCTGCTCCTGGGCAATTCGTTTAGCCCTAAGCTTTAAATAATCATCGATAAATCCAATCATGCCCAGCCAGATCGTACTGAAAAGCATCAATCTTACATAAGCCTTATTAAGATTTGCCAGTAACAAAGTTGGAATTATGATGGCAAGAATTATGATGATGCCTCCCATGGTAGGTGTGCCTTTCTTCATAGATTCTCCTGCCAGTCCTAATTCACGAACTGTTTCTCCGATAAGTTTGCCTCTTAAAATATTTATCAGCCGCTTGCCATATACTGTTGTAATCAACAGGCTTAATAACACTGCTAAAAGTACCCTTGAGGTTATAAATTGAAAAAATGCTCCTCCCGGAATCTTTACTCCAATGCTTTTAAACCATTCAAATAAATGATACAACATGCTAATTATTAATGATTAATTATTAATGGTTAATTATTTAATTGCTTATTGCATACCAACAATCAGATCGTTTCAAATTTTTTTAATGATTTCCACATTAAATATTACACATTGACATATTCC
>CAXSIE010000070.1:5606-15757 GCA_964237295.1 uncultured Flavihumibacter sp.
ACTTGTCCATCAGCACAAACATTTCCATTAAAACTTCCTTGTCATCAAAATGATGCTTAACACCTTTTACTTCCTGATATTTCTCATGTCCTTTTCCGGCTATCAGCACTATATCTGATAACTTAGCCAGGGTAATAGCGGTTTTAATTGCTTCCCTGCGATCCGGCATCGCTATAAATTTTCTTTTATATGATGTCTTCAGCCCTGCCTGCATATCCTGTAAAATTTGCAAAGGATCTTCGTTCCTTGGGTTATCGGATGTGAAGATCACCGTATCACTATGCTCACACGTAACATCGGCCATCAGGGGCCTTTTTTCTTTATCACGATCACCACCGCATCCAACCACTGTAATAATTCTTTCACCACCCTTTCTCAATTTCTTTATGGTGCCCAATACATTGAACAATGCATCCGGGGTATGTGCATAATCTACAATACCGATAATTCTTTCTTTAGCCGACACCAGGTAATCAAACCTGCCTTCAGCACCTGTTAAAATACTCAGGTATCTCAATACTTCCATCTTTTCCTGACCCATACAAATGGCTGCACCATATACAGCCAGGATATTATAAGCATTGAATTCCCCAATCATCCTGAAATGAACTTCAAGGTCATTTACGGTCATCACCAGGCCCGTTAACAGATTTTCAAGGATCTTACCTTTGAAATCGGCCATAGTACGAAGGCTGTAATAATATTTTTTAGCCGGGGTATTCTGCAGCATCACTGTTCCTCTTTTATCGTCAAGGTTGGAGATGACAAAAGCAGATGAACCCAGTGAATCAAAAAAAGATTTTTTAACCCTGATGTATTCATCGAATGTTTTATGGTAATCAAGATGATCATGAGTGATATTACTGAAGAGGCCACCTGCGAATTGCAATCCTGCCACACGCCCCTGGTGTAATGCATGAGAACTTACTTCCATGAATACATGGGTGCAGCCTTCATCAGACATTTGTTTCAGCAATTCATTTAAACTTATAGCATCCGGTGTTGTATGGGTTGCTGACAAAACCAGATCTCCGATCTGATTTTGAACAGTACTTAATAAACCGCACTTATATCCTAATGCCGTGAATAGTTTATACAGCAGTGTGGCAATGGTAGTTTTGCCATTTGTTCCTGTAACTCCTACCAGTTGCAGGTTCTGTGAAGGCTGCCCATAAAAATTAGC
Organism: uncultured Flavihumibacter sp.; assembly: GCA_964237295.1. Taxonomy (GTDB): domain Bacteria; phylum Bacteroidota; class Bacteroidia; order Chitinophagales; family Chitinophagaceae; genus JADCRZ01. Next base: position 6,790 of record CAXSIE010000070.1, read on the forward strand.
AGCCATGTAACCGGCCGCTGAAGCACTGTTTTCAACTTCTATATATGTTACGCCATCGTTTAGGGTATCAGGAAGCGCTGTGCAAATTATAGCTGTGGCACCATTTTGAAGTGCTGCAGGAATGAACTGGTGCCCATCAGTTAAAACACCTTTTATTGCTATAAATGCTGAGCCTTCACTTACTTTACGCGAATCAATCTGCAAGCCGGCAATTGGCACACTTGTATCACCAAACACCGAGCGGATGCTAACCTTATATAATATGTCAAGCAATACCATCATTATTCATTGGCTCCATTAAGGAACTTACTTTAATTAAGATCGATAGATATGTTCTGGTTCTTTACAACTGCTGTTCCCGGAGCAATAGATTGAGCCACCACTTTTCCTTTTCCTTTTGTGTTCACCTTCATCTCAATATTTTCCAAAAGATACAATGCGTCCTTCAGGCCCATTCCCGTTACATTAGGAATAGTTCTCTTATTCACAGTTCTGGCATTCATTACGGGAATACAATTCGTTGCATACATACTGCTGAAACCGCTGTTTAATGCGGAATCCAGAAAGTGTATGTTCATAGTTCGCAATACATACTTCATGTCTTTGGTATCTGCAGTATAATAAAACCCGCTGCTGTCTTTTTTAATAGTATTTACCATCTCTGCTCCTCTTTTGCCGGCATTTACCGCATTCAATTTATCAGCAATATCTTTAAAAACCGGCCCGGCCACTGCCGCACCATAAAACTTGCTTGCATGTGGCTTGTTTTTAATCACCACGATACAAGAGTAACGGGGATGATCAGCCGGAAAATAACCTGCGAAAGAAGATTGATAAATATGATCGGCATATCCGTATTTCCCATTTGCCACCAGGGCTGTTCCTGTTTTACCGGCTATCTTATAATACGGATTTTGCAAAGTTTTTCCCGTTCCTTCGGTGACAACACCTTCCAGGCAAATTTTTAACTGTTTCAATGTTTCATCGCTGCATATAGCTTCTTCGAGCACCTGGGGCTGGTTGTTTTTAACAGTTAAGCCATTCTGCTGAATGGAATTAACAAGATAAGGTTTCATCATCTTACCGTTATTGGCCACAGCATTATATAACATCAGTGTCTGCATCGGACTAACCAGCACTTCATAACCAAAAGCCATCCACGGTAACGTGGTAGCACTCCAGGTTTTTGATTGAGGTGTTTTAATAATCGGGTTTGTTTCCCCAACGAGTCCAACTCCGGACTGCTGATCAAGGTGAAGCTTTTTCAGATGATCAACAAACTGGTTCGGGTTGCTGGCATAATAGGTCATAGCCAGTTTAGCCATGCCAACATTAGAACTATGCTCGAATGCTTTTTGAACCGTTACATCATATAGTCCGTGAGTTTCGCTGTCGAAAACGGTTCTTTTATTTACATGCCATTTACCGCCTTCAAGGTTTACAATATTATCGAGGGTTACATATTTGTCTTCCAGCACGGATAATAATGTTGCAAGCTTAAAAGTGGATCCCGGTTCAGACGCACGGATGGCATAGTTGAGATCTTCCCAATAAACACCTTCTGATCTTTTACCCAGGTTTGCTATCGCCTTAATTTTTCCGGTTGCAACTTCCATAACAATGCAGGTTCCATGATCACATTCATTGTCAATCATCATTTTTAATAAAGCGTTTTGCGCTATGTCCTGAATATTTACATCCAGCGTTGTAATAATATCCTTTCCGTTTTCAGGATCAATTTCATAACCTTCGATAGGAACGGCAACCCCACCGGCAATGAATCGCACCAGTTTGCTGCCACTTTCTCCTTTTAACAAAGAATCATATGTTCTTTCCAAACCAACATTCTGAGAATTTTTACGGGCAAGACCAATAGTTCTGTTGGCTAGTAAACCAAACGGATTTAAACGCCTGCTTTTTACTTCTGCAATAAAACCGCTTTTATTTCTTCCCAGGTTTATCAATGGAAAAGTTCTTAATGTTTTATATTGATCGAATGACAGATTCTTCTTTAACAGGAAGTACCTGTCTTTATTTCGGAATCCCTGTTGCAGTTGTTTCTTATACAGGCTGGCTGATTGGTCTTTAAAATAACCCGACAATTCAATTGATAGAGAATCTATATTTTGTTTAAACCGGATTCCTTTTTTTTCCAGCAATCCTTCCGCGCCAAAATCAATGTATATATCAAAATAAGGTATGGAAGTGCTAAGCATGCTTCCATCTTCACTATAAATCGTTCCCCTGACAGCGGCCATTTCAATAAATTTCTGATGCAGGCTATCACTTTTACTTTTCCAGTAGCCTCCTTCAAACTGCTGGATATATATTGCCTTTCCGAGGATCATAATGCTGATAAACACTATTCCGATAAAGCTCAAAGATACTCTCCATAATATGTCACGTTTTACTTCCAATACTTATTACCGTTAGTATGCCGGCGATTTTTATGGTGAATATTTGTTACCGTTAAATTTTCTGTAATTATTTTACGCTGTTTGCTGAATCATATAAAACGTAAGGTGGTTGACTTAATTCTTTCAGGCCTAGTGGTTCTACTGCTTTGGCTAGTTCACTTTGTTTACTGCGTAACATCACTTCGCTTTTGATCGTTTTATATTCGTATTGCAGCTCTTTAAGTTCTTTGCTGGTTTTATTAATGTCCTTTATGGTTTTATCAGAAAAATGACCGTTGTATATGTAGAGTATTGCCAATACAGCAAGGAAGAGAAAGAAAGGAATATTCTTAACTATCCATTGATAATTGAACCTGAGCTTCCAGATTAGTTTATTTTCCTTATTTCTTTTAATCCAGGGCATTGGGATTAATGTTTAAAATTATTTACCTTGTTGGCTTTTGCTATCAGCCTTAGGAAGATCAAATCATTAAAAGCTTATTGGCAGCTTGGATGCAAAAGCACCAAGCTGCTCTAATTCTTTTCCGCTACTCTGAGCTTCGCACTTCTTGACCTTGGATTTAATCTTTGCTCTTCTTCTGATGGTATAACCGGTTTCTTCGTTATGATCGTAAATGGATGCTGTTTTTCTTCATGCTGCTCAAAAGGATTACCGCTTTGCTCATCAAAATTTCCTTTCTTAAAAAAATTCTTTACTATCCTGTCTTCTAATGAATGAAATGTGAGGATTGCAATACGCCCGCCTGGTTTCATTAGTGTTGGTGTTTGTTGCAGCATTTCTTTTAAAGCTCCCAGCTCATCGTTTACTTCTATACGTAAAGCCTGAAAAACCTGTGCAAGGTATTTATTAGGATTTCCTTTTATTATAGCTGACAAAGACGTTTTAAAATTATTTATTGTTTTAAGCGGACTGGTTCTGCGAATTTCAACGATTGTTCTTGCCAGGGTTTTTGCATTCGTAACCTCTCCGTACTGTTCAAATAATTTATGCAAGCGTTCTTCCGGATAGGTGTTCACCACATCATAAGCTTTTAACGATTGACGGCTGTTCATCCGCATATCAAGATCTGCTTCGAAGCGGGTAGAAAAACCTCTTGACGCTTCATCAAACTGATGACTGGATACACCCAGGTCAGCCATTATTCCGTCAACCTGCAATACCTTATGTAATTTTAAGAACCGCTGCAGGTGCCTGAAATTATGCGGCACAAAAGTTACTCTTTCATCTTCCGGTAAATTACCTCTTGCGGCTTCGTCCTGATCAAAAACCAACAGCTTTCCTTCCTTGTTTAAGTATTTCAATACTTCTTTGGAATGCCCGCCGCCACCAAAAGTGCAATCAACATACACTCCTTCGGGATATATATCCAATGCCTCAATTACTTCCGCAAGTAGTATAGGAGTATGATAGTTCAACATTTAAAAGATATATAATGGCATGAAAAATTTTAACGCTATAAGTTCTTATGTTTGCTTATAGCTCATACCTCTTTTTTTACTCCTGCCATTACCTGTTGCGCAAGGTCGCTGAACGATTCCGGTGAAAAAGATTCAAAGAACTGTTGGTATTTCGTTTTATCCCAAATCTCAATTTTATCAACAGCGGCAACTAAAACTATATTTTTTTCCAGCCCTGCATGATCCTTCAGGTTTGGAGGCAACAATAACCTGCCTGCTGTATCTAATTCCAGTATTGTGGCGCCATTTAAAAAATACCGTCTAAATTCCCTTACTTTAGGTTCAAAATCGTTCAGCTTACTAATTTCTGCAAAGATGGGTTCCCAACTTTTAATAGGATATAAACTAAGGCATTTTTCAAATCCCCTGTTGATAACAAACCTGGTGCTACTGTCTTCCGGTAATTGCTTCTTAAAACCTCCCGGCAAAAGAAACCTCCCCTTTGCATCCAATGTAGCCTCATATTCACCTAAAAATCCTATCATTTACAAGGGGTTAAGCCTGATCAAACATTTATTACCACAAAATAACACTTTTTCCCACTTGCTTTAGAATTTTATCTTCTTTATATTTTTCCACTTAAAAAAATCCCAATGAAAACTGCACTCAGAGCAGGTCTTACGAAGTTTTACGCCTAAAACATGCAATTAGCATGTGAATTAATGTGCATAACATGTGGATAAATTTATAAGAATACACTTTATCTAACGAGCATGCATACTTGAAAGTTATATTAGTAATATTACAGATGCATAATAAGAGCAATTAGCGGTTACATTCAAATGATTGTTAATTTGCATCAATCATTAATAGGTAGTAGGTAATATGAATCCACGGAATTTATCAACTAAAGATTATAGCTATCATTTACCGGAAGAAAAAATTCCACGGTATCCTTTAATAGAAAGAGATCAAGCGAAGTTGCTGGTTTATCACCATAACATGATTACTGAAGGTATATACAGTAACATTGCCGGCTATCTTCCGCAAAATGCTTTGCTGGTTTTTAATAATACCAGGGTAGTTGAAGCACGGCTTTTGTTTCAAAAACCTACAGGAGGAATGATTGAGGTATTTGCTCTTGAGCCTCACACACAATATCCTGATATAACCACTGCCATGCAGTCCAAAGGCTCCGTTTGGTGGAAATGCCTGATTGGCGGTGCGGGTAAATGGAAACCTGGACAGGTTATGAAAAGGCAGGTATCTGAAAATGGGGTTTCTATTTGGTTGGAGGCACGAATTGTGGAGCGCTCAGCCGATAGCTTTACAATGGAATTTTTATGGGAACCGGTTCAATTGAAATTTTCTGACATCCTGCACCGGTTTGGAGTAATCCCTATACCGCCTTATCTTAAAAGAGAAACGGTGCTTTCAGATCAGCAGCGTTATCAAACTATATATGCTATGGCAGATGGATCAGTAGCGGCACCCACTGCCGGTTTGCATTTCTCGGCAAAAATTTTTGATTCGTTTAAAACAAAAAATATACAGTCAGATTTTATCACGCTTCATGTAGGTGCCGGAACATTTATGCCGGTTAAAAGTGAAACCATCAATGGTCATAACATGCATGCAGAGTTCATGCAGGTTGAAAAGGCTTTCCTTCAAAAACTGTTAAACCATCAACAAGATATTTTTGCGGTGGGAACTACCTCCTTACGTACATTGGAAAGTTTGTATTGGATGGGCGTTAAATGCTATTCGGAGCCTTCCATTGACAAGAATAGTATTGAGATAAAACAATGGGAGGTATATGAGGAATTGAATGAAAAGATGGTACCAGTGGAAACTGCGATAAAAGCTTTATTAACCTGGATGGATAAAAACGAAATGCAGGTTCTTACTGTTAAAACAAGCATACTTATAGCGCCACCCTATCGCGCAAAATTAGTGCGGGGCCTGATTACTAATTTTCACCAGCCAAATTCCACACTGTTATTGCTGGTAGCAGCATTGATCGGAAAAGCATGGACTAAAGTTTATGATTACGCGCTGCAAAACAATTTTAGATTTCTGAGTTATGGGGATGGGTGCCTGCTGTATATTTAGGTATGAGGTATGAGGTTCAACACTCCTACTTAAGCAATATTTAATACTCAACTATCAATGTTTAATGTTCAATGTTGAAAATAGCCGTTCCATATAGTTCTTTAAAACGAGTTTTACTTATCAATATTTCATAATTTAGTAACATTTTACTCTCAGTATCTTCAACCCCAACGTCATTCCTCATACCCCATACCTCATACCTCATTCCTGCTCTCCGCCATCACAGGCATCTCTATTATAAAACCTGTTCCCCTTCCCAGTACGCTTTCTACCTTTATTTTGCCATGGTGCGCATCAACCACGGTTTTTACATAGCTAAGTCCAAGCCCGAATCCTTTTACGTTATGAAGGTTACCAGTATGCGCCCGGTAAAACTTTTCAAATATGCGCTTTATTGTTTCTTTGCTCATACCAATGCCGCTGTCTTCAACCTTTATAATGAGGGATTTACTGGTATTAGAGGTTGCAATTCTTATCAGAAGCTTATCATTTGAATATTTAACCGCATTATCTACCAGATTACTGATAAGATTGGTAAAATGAACTTCATCAGCATTGATCAAATCGTTCTTGGCATTTAACTGAAGATCGGCAATGCCATTTTTCTCCTGTAGTTGAAGATTAAAATTAGAAAGAGCTGCATGGATAATATTGTGAACGTGAATAGGCTTAAGATTAAGCTGCAGTTCCTGCCTGTCTGTTAAGGCAGCCTGCAAAATTGTTTCCACCTGTTTATTCATCCGCTTATTTTCTTCTTTTATGATGCCGCTGAAATAATCCATTTTCTGCCTGTTCTGCAAAACCTTTTCATTACGCAATGCATCAACCGCCAAAGAAATGGTTGCCAAAGGCGTTTTGAATTCATGGGTCATGTTGTTAATAAAATCATTTTTTATTTCGCTCATCTTTTTTTGATTGAGCAAAGTTTTTATTTCACTTAACTTTTTCTGACGTATCAGGGCATTGAGCGTTACATAGAAGGCGGCCAGCAATATCAGAGTAAACGTAACAGCTCCGATAATCATCCACCTCAATTGCCTTAACACTATATGTTTTACATTAGGTACTATTACCTGCATCATTTCCTGCGGCATTAAACCTTCATAATTACTGCCACTGGGAACCTGTATCGGATACAAAAACTGATAGTGATGGATGGTATCTTCCCGCACGTTCATAAATCCCCTGGATTTCATTTCATACACCAGAACATCCGCATCATTTAAAATAGCAAATTCAAACTTAGTATCCTTCATGCCATGATTATTGAAAGATTTCCGGAGCTTCTCATTAATTTCATATTCAGTATACCGGGAAGAGATAGTGGAAGGCTTCATAAATTCATTCAGTAACTGATCAGAAGGCCATGAAAAGGAAGGTTTTAATGGCGAATTCTTCAGGTTTGGAAGTGCGTTACTGGTTTCTGCAACCAGTTGCTCTCCTACTTCATCAATCAAAGTTTCAACGTGGATCTTTAATTCTTCTTCTTTGTTCTCGAGCATGGAATTAAACCACGATACCTGAATAAAAATAATCCCAATAAGAGACAAACTGATCAATAAAATAATAATGGGGAAAATTTTTTTCACTCAAATAATTTTTTAAGAACTGCTGATCTGAATCATGAACAATCTCAGCAAGGAAATATTCCCACTACTTTGTGCCTTTTACAAAAATACATTTCTAAAAACACGTTTACTAATAGTACTCATGCAGGTTTAAACATTTTAACGAAGGTTTTGCATACAAACAAATTATTTTCATCTTTTTGTTGAACAATGCTTATTTAAATGCAGAGGTCGTTAAATAAAGATCTTGCATTTTCAATTTAAATAGTAATTTAGAAATGGTATTATTTGTGGTTAGGAATTAATTGTGTGCAAATCGGATAGTTTAATATCGGCTATTTCAAAACAGGTTAGATATTAACTTAATTGAGTGTATAGTTAACCAACTTACAAACAATTGAATTTCCGGTACCGCCAAACGCTTAAACATAGCATATCTCTATCAAATGACAACTCCTGCACCCGGCATATTACTTATTGCAGATCCTTTTTTGAAAGATCCGAACTTTAAAAGGGCTGTAGTATTTCTTTGTGAGCATAAGGATGAAGGCAGCTTTGGGTTTGTGCTGAACAGGCCTTATGATTATACCCTTAATGAATTGATTACAGGAGTGGAAGATATTAAAGTTCCGGTTTATTTTGGCGGCCCCGTTCAAATGGACACCATTCATTTTCTTCATCAGTACCCTGCAAGCATTCCGGGTGGTTTTAAAGTAGTAGATGGAATTTACTGGGGTGGCGATTTTGAAACGGCTATCTCATTAATACGTTCAGGCGATATAGACATTAATAAAATCAGGTTTTATATAGGTTATTCCGGCTGGAGCCGCGGACAATTAAATGATGAATTCAAAGGAAAATCCTGGCTTACAGTTCCGGCTACACGGAACCTTATCTTCCATAAAGAAATAGATCAGGTCTGGAAAGATGCCCTTCATCATCTTGGCGGCGATTATGAGATGATGGCTAATTATCCTATTGATCCCCGGCTGAATTAGAGGTGTAAGGTGTTGAACCAAGGATTACTATCAGTTAAAAATAAAAAACCCACCTCCTAAGAGATGGGTCACAATTTTTCCCGGATGATGGACCATAATGTTAGTATGGGTGATTATAATAGTTTCATTACAGCGATTCTAAAAATTATAAAGATGAAGTTTCAACGGCTACTGCTCCTTCTACAAGCACCGTAACCTTATTGTTCAACACTTCAACAAAGCCACCCTTGATAGAGTAGTTCGATTTATTTCCGGCGGATTTATCTTTCAAAATTTTAAGGTTGCCGGATTTTAAAGCAGCTACCAGTGGAGCATGCTTCTCCAGCACTTCAAACAAGCCGTCCGTTCCCGGTAACTGAACACCATAAACATCACCACTGTAAAGCTTTCGTTCCGGTGTTAAAATTTCTAAATTCATATAGAATTAAAGTTTTATCCAGTTGTATTGCAGCGGTAAGGTTAAACAAACTTTTAT
>CAXSIE010000071.1:0-7877 GCA_964237295.1 uncultured Flavihumibacter sp.
TTTAAAGAAAATGAATCCTAACAAAGAAATCAGTACCATTTCTTTTAACGGCAATACTGTTGTTAAATCGGTTTTCGACGGAGCAAAAGGTTACATGTTGCTGCAGGGCCAGAAAAAAGACATGGAGCCTATGGAGATTAACGATAAGAAAGAAATGGGTGGCGTTTTCAGGCAACTGAATTATGGTCAGTCCGACTATAAGTTATCGGTGGATGGAATGGAGAAGGTAAACGGTGAAGATGCTTACAAGATAATAGTTACCTCCACCTCGGGTAAAAAGTTTACTGAGTATTACGATGTAAAAACAGGCTTATTGAAAAAAATTGAATCAACAGAATTTTCAGGGGGTCAGGAAATTGCTTCCGTGCTTGAATATAAAGACTATAAAAAATTTGGAAACATTTTATTCCCTTCAGTATGGGCTAACCAGATTGGCCCGCAGTTAATTGACATTACCGTTAAAGACATAAAAGTAAATGATGCGGTAACTGGGGCTGATTTTAATTAGTGTCAAGTTAAGTATGAGATGACGTGTCGAGTTGAAGTGTTTTTTAACGCAGAGAACAGCCAGAGGAGGAAACACGGAGGGCGCAGAGGGATTCTCTGTGCCCTCCGTGTTTCCTCCTCTGGCTGTTCTCTGCGTTAAAAAAAATGTTTGACCCGAAGAAAGACCGTGCATCACATTAAATTTAACTTGACTCTAATTGAAGTATTTGTTTGGAAGTCACCCGGATAGTTTTCTAGTGTTTCAGCCGATTTAACTTTTCACCCCATTCAATCAGTTTGCTTATCGGAGGCGTTTGTGTATTTTTACAGATAACAATTTGTACACTGAAGAAATTTTTCAAAATACTAGGCTATACCCTGCTTGGGTTAATAGGATCTGTTTTGCTCACAGCCATCCTGGTAAATTTACCCGCCGTTCAGAATTGCCTGGTTAAAAAGGTAGCCGGCAGGCTTTCCAAAGATTTGAAAACCACCGTTAAAGTCGGTCATATTAACCTGAACCTTGCCCTTTTTAATAAAATGTCGCTCGACGGTACTTTGATAACCGATCTGCATAAAGACACGTTATTATATGCCGGCAAAGTTAACGTAAGGCTTTCCGACTGGTTCTTTATAAAAGATACCATCACCTTAAAATACATCGGACTTGAAGAAGCGAAAATTTATTTACACCGGGTAGATTCCGTCTGGAATTATAAATTTCTGGCTGATTATTTCTCCGCTCCCTCATCAACAAAAAAGAAAAGCAGCATCGATCTTGATTTAAAAACGGTAGCCTTAAAAGATATCAGTATCCTGCGCAAAGATGAGTGGCGGGGTGAAGACATGGCTTTTCACGTACGTTCACTTGATCTTGAGGCGAAACAATTAAGCCTGCGAGAAAAAACAATTGAAGTAAACGGTGTTACGATCATTGATCCGTTCTTCTCGATTTATAATTACAAGGGCAGGCGGCCACCGCGCCGGCCCGATACCGCATCTACTGTTACACCTTCAATTGATACCACATTAAAATGGAATCCGGATGGATGGAAATTAACTGTAGCAAGAGTTACCATCCTTAACGGTATCCTTAAATCTTCTCAGCAATTAAACCGCAAGCCTTATTATTATTTTGATGGCGGAAATATATTGTTTTCCAGTATAAACAGTTCTTTTAAAGATGTGCTGCTTACCAAAGATACCGTTACTGCAAAGGTATTTCTCAGCACAAAAGAACGCAGTGGCTTCGTATTAAGATCGCTGGACGCGGATATAAAAATGCATCCGCAGGGAATGGCATTTGCCGGTCTTGATATCAGAACGAATAAAAGCAGGCTCCGCAGTCGTTTTGCAATGAACTATCAAGAGTTCGATGACATGAGCGATTTTATTGAGAAGGTGCATTTGGTAGGGGAATTGAATAACAGCGAAGTGGAAAGTGACGATATCGCCTTTTTTGCACCTGAAGTAAAAACCTGGAAAAAGCGCATCTATATAACAGGAACCATCACCGGTACCGTTGCCAATCTTGCTACAAAAAATATTACTGTTCGTGCGGGAGCCAACACGATCCTCAAAGGAGATATCAAAATGGTAGGACTGCCTGATATTGACAAAACATTTATTGATTTTAAAGCCAATGATTTAAGAACAACCTATGATGATGCGGTTGCTTTTGTACCACTTATAAAAACCATTACAGAACCCCGGCTTGACCGCATTACAACCTTACAATACAAAGGTTATTATACCGGGTTTATCCGTGATTTTGTAACCTTCGGAACCCTCACTACTAACCTGGGTGTAATCGGTGCAGATATCATGATGAAGCTGCCTAAAGAAAGAGGCGCTAATTATTCAGGCACTTTGATCACGCCCGGCTTTAATATCGGGCGGCTGCTCGATAATGAGAATCTGGGAAAGATAGCTTTTAACGGAAAAATAAAAGGGAATGGTTTCAGCTTCAGAACCTTACAGGCAGAATTGGATGGAAACATCCAGAGCCTGGATTTTAATAACTACCGCTACAGCAATCTTAAAGTAAAAGGAACTTTAGCCAAGAGATTGTTCAATGGCAATTTTACCGCTAACGACACCAACCTGGTTGCTAACTTAAACGGATTAATTGATTTCAGTCTTTCACAGCCACAGTTTGATTTTTCAGCCACCATAGATAAATCTAATCTCAAAAGACTGCATTTTTATAAAGATGATATTGATATAAACGGGAATGTGCTGTTCAAATTCACGGGGTCTACTATTGACAATTTCCTTGGCTCGGCAAAAATTTTTAATGCTTCCATCTATAAAGATGGCAAACGCATTGCCTTTGATTCACTGACCCTGGAATCGGAAATGGTGGGTAACAGGAAAACCATTATAGTGTTAAGCAATGAATTTGATGCTTTGCTGGTAGGAGATTTTTCCATTAAAGAGCTTCCCAATGCATTCCAGACTTTTTTAAACCGGTATTATCCCAACTACATCAATCCGTCGCAAAAAAAATTAAAAAATGAAATCTTCAGTTTTAACGTAACCACAAAAAAAATTGATGATTATTTAGGTTTCTTTGATCCCAACCTCCGGGGTTTTAATAATACAAGTCTGAGCGGAAGAATAAATGTTCAAAATAATTTGTTTGAACTGGACGCTGAGGTTCCGCAATTTGGGTATAAAAATATCGCTTTTTATAATGTTAACCTGCAGGGAAGGGGCACGCTGGATACACTTTCCCTCAATACCAAAGTAGGAGATGTTTTTGTTAACGACAGCCTCCACTTTCCGGGTACTGAAATTAATATTTTATCCGGCCAGGTAAAAACTTTAAAAGACGGCGTAAGCATACTTTTCAATCCCTCGGCTTTTGATATCAACGGAAAGAAATGGACGATAGATAAAGGGGGAGAACTGGTATTGAGCAAGCAACTGGTTTCCACTGACAGGCTGCGCATCTATAACGGTGAGCAGGAAATTTTTATGACCTCAGAGCCCTCGTCTATCGGCAATAGCAATGACCTTAAATTAACACTGAAGAAAATTAATATCGGTGATTTCACCCCATTCTTTACAAAAGATAACCGCCTGGAAGGTTTGCTCAGCGGCAACATCCATATATCCGATCCTTTAGGTAACATACACCTGGAGGTGGTTGCGGAAGCACAGCAATTCAGGATGGATGATGATTCACTCGGAAGCGTACAAATCAATTCGAATTATACTAAAAATACCGGTAAAATAAATGCTAACATAAGTTCCTCCAACGAGAAATATAATTTCGATATGAACGCTGTTTTTAATGTGCTTGACAGCGCCGAACAGGCTATGGACATAAACATCAGCCTGCGCAACACCAGTATTCATCCGCTTGAAAAATACCTCACGGGCATATTCAGCCGGTTAAACGGAAAAGCTACCGGCAACCTCCAGGTGGTAGGACCAGCCCGCAATTTGAAATACCTGGGTGATATCCAGTTAAAAGATGGAGGCTTACTGGTTGATTATACCAAATGTTATTACACAATACCCAGTGCAACGTTTAAGTTTACCGACGGCTCGATAGACTTCGGCAGTTTTACCCTTAAAGACAGTTTGAATAATACGGCTGAAGTAATCGGCGGAAAGATGGACCACCAGGCTTTTAAAGACCTGGTATTCGACTTCCACCTGCGAAGCAACCAGTTGCTACTCCTGAATACTACAGCGGCAGACAACAGCCAGTTTTATGGTAATTTTGTAGGTAAGGTAAATATGAGCTTTACCGGTCCGCTCGAGGATATGCAGATGGATATTAAAGGAGAGCCTACCGATACTTCGAATATTTACCTGCCGATCAGCAGCAGCCGCGAAAGCGGTAATGCAGGATTTATTGTGTGGAAAGTATACGGCCGTGAGATGCAATCACAGCACCAGGCATCCCTCGAAAGCAACCTGACAGTTACCCTGGATGTTACAGCCAATAAATATGCAAATGTTTTTGTAATTCTCGATGCACTGACCGGCGACATTATCGAAGCTACCGGAAACGGCAATATTAAATTGCGGGCCGGCACCAAAGAGGATATGACCATGAGCGGCCGATTCAATATTGAAAAAGGTGATTATACTTTCACCTTTCAGGCTATTAAAAGAAGGTTTAAATTAAAGGGCGATGCAGGAAGTTATATTTCCTGGAACGGCAATCCCACTGCGGCATTAATTGATATAGAAGCCGAATACGAAGCGGAAAATGTAAGGTTCAGCGATCTGTTGAACGGTTCAAGCCTGGGCAATTCCACCAGTGAAGATGTTAAACGTTTCCGGGGTAAAGTACTGGTTATTGCAACGCTGACAGACCGGTTAACCAAGCCCAACATAGCTTTCCGCATAGAGCTTCCATCCAACAGCCCAATTGCTACCATACTTTCATTTATTGAAAATGATATAAACGAACTTAACAAGCAGGTTTCTTATCTTATCCTGTTCAACACTTTCGGGCCTTATACCGGTGGTGGCGCACGGGGTGGAGGAACCGGTGATCTTGCCAATAAGGCTCTGGAAGGAATTGTTGTTAACAGCATATCGGGCTTCCTGTCAAATATCCTTACAAAAGAATTTTCCGACCTTCTGCAAAATATATTCAAGGATAAAAGTTTAAAATTCAATTTCAACGCATCCTTATACAGCGGTTCCAACCTGATAGATAATTATAATCCGAACCAGGTAACATTACCGGACCGGACCAGCCTGAACCTGTCCCTCGAAAAAAGTTATTTTAACGAAAGACTTAACTTCATTGTCGGTGGCGCTTTGGATTTTGGTTTGAATACTACCCAGCAAAACCAGTCTTCCGCGTTTCCGTTCTTGCCGGACGTTACTGCGGAATGGCTCCTGACCCAGGATGGAAAATTTCGCCTCACTTTTTTTTATCGTGAAAATTATTCCTACATCGGCACTTCAGGCGGTAAGCAGAACCGTTCCGGAAGCAGCATCTCATTCCGAAAAGAATTTGACCGGATAGATGAGATCTTTAAAAAGAAAAAGAAACCCCTCACGCCAAAGGCAGTACCCGGTAAATAATGATTACCCTTGGCATAACAATTTCATATACTTAAAAATAAAAAGTTTTGTTGTATGGTTTTATGTTGACCATAGTCATCAGAACTAATTAATTATTAATCAAAATTATCATTATGAAATTTTCTATTAAAAGTTGCAGTTTTTTATCAATTGCAGCCAGCATGTTACTGGTAACTTCCTGCGGAGATAACTCATCTACCGGTACTACATCGGGTTCTGATAGTACAGGAAGTAATAGCAACAGCACCATGAGTTCCGGAGCTACTGTTGACAGTGCAAGTCCTAAAATGAATTCAACGAAAGATAGCAGCAGTAACACTGCTACTATTGGAAATACCAATCCCGATCAGGCAACAATTGATTACATGGTTCCAGACAATACTAAAGAAATGGCCTGGCTGATGGCAGGAATGAAGCAGGGAACCAGTAAAGAAATTAAAGACCATTCTAAGATGATGCTGGCTGATCACAAAAAAATGGGCGCTCAGGTAGATGCTTTGGTAAAATCTAAAAACCTTACAAAACCTACAGTAGATACTATGGGCGTGGTAAACATCAACGACCTGAAAGGTAAAGAGTGGGATAAAGCATGGGTAGATAAAATGGTTAACGATCACCAGGCATTGCTTGACAAACTGAAACAATCTGAAAACCAGGTGAAAGACGCTGATCTGAAAAAAATAGTCGTTAGTTCAGAACCAGTTGTTCAATCTCATTTGGATATGGCTAAGAAGATGCAGGATAAAATGAAATAATCTCACAACTCTTCATAATAAAAAAGTAAAGCCTGCGTTGATTAGCAGGCTTTTTTATTAAAATAACTAAACTGACAGCCGATAGTCAACCTCAATTCACTACAGCAGGTATCAGATTTGTTCCTTCATTTTCAGTATCTCATGACCTAATTTATCTCTTTTTGTCGTCAGGTATTTTTCATTATGAGGATTGGCTACGATCTCTATAGGCACTGTTTCTACAATTTCTATCCCATATCCCGACAGCCCGGCCCTTTTTTTAGGGTTGTTACTCATCAACCTTAATTTATTAATTCCAAGGTATCTTAAGATCTGGGCGCCAACGCCGTAATCTCTTTTATCCATGGGAAAACCCAGGTGTAAGTTAGCTTCTACCGTATCCATTCCTTCCTCCTGTAACTTATACGCTTTCAATTTATTTACAAGCCCGATGCCTCTTCCTTCCTGGTTCATATACAAAATAACGCCTTTACCTTCAGCCTGAACCATCTCCATGGCCATCTGCAGCTGGTCGCCGCAATCACAACGCAGGGAACCTAAGATATCACCAGTGAAACAGGAAGAATGAACACGTACCAAAACAGGTTCTCCCTTCTTAAATTCACCTTTTATAAGGGCGAGGTGTTCATTGCTGGTATTTTTTTCTTTGAATGAAATCAGTTTAAAATCACCATATTTGGTAGGCATCTCAACTCTTACTACTTCTTCTATCAAAGAATCTATTTTCAGGCGGTATTCTATCAGGTCTTTGATAGAAACCAGCTTAAAGTCAAATTTTTTGGCAATTAATTCAAGTTCGGGAAGTCTGGCCATAGAGCCGTCTTCATTCATAATTTCAACAAGCACACCTGCCGCTTCAAAACCTGCTAACCGGGCCAGGTCTATGGTAGCTTCCGTATGCCCTACCCTTCTTAATACTCCTCCTGATTTAGCTTTAAGTGGAAAAATGTGGCCGGGTCTTCCAAGGTCTTGCGGTTTGGTTTCAGGGTCTATCAAAGCGAGAATTGTTTTAGCACGGTCGTGGGCTGAGATACCGGTTGTGCAACCCCGGCCTAATAAGTCAATAGAAACGGTAAAAGCAGTTTCGTGAAGAGCTGTGTTCTTGTTTACCATCATTTCAAGGCCCAGTTCATTACAACGCTCTTCTAAAAGTGGTGCACAAATCAATCCCCTGCCGTGTTTGGTCATGAAATTTATAACTTCCGGAGTAACATTTCGTGCGGCTGTTATAAAATCACCTTCATTTTCACGGTCTTCATCATCAACAACGATAACCAGCTTCCCATTCTTGATATCTTCTATCGCACTTTCAATACTATCTAACATGTTCAATTATTTACTACAAAAATAACAAATAGGCCGGGTTAAGGTTTAAATAGTTTATGTGAACGAATTGTAACCAAGCAGCGGTTCTGATTTAATAATTGCCTAAGCTATTTTAACATCATCTTTAACATTTGATTCATTAAATCACTTTCTTTGCCAAATAAAACAAAACTTATGCTTAAACTGAGAATGTTGCGTCTTCTCTCCACAGTATTACTTTTTCTACCTGGTTTTATTAATGCCCAGGTTACC
>CAXSIE010000071.1:7887-12566 GCA_964237295.1 uncultured Flavihumibacter sp.
CCAATAGCAGCGTTACAGGAATTGTTAAAGCCGGAAATGAGGTACTTGCAGGAGCTACAATAAAGGCCACACATCAACCAACCGGAACTACTTTTACTACAACATCTTTAAAACAGGGTGTTTTTAACATAGTGAACATGATACCCGGTGGCCCTTATCTTATTGAAGTATCTTTTGTTGGTTATCAAACTTTTAAACAGGATAGTATTACCCTCGCTCTTGGAGAAAATACAAGATTAGATCTATCTTTAAGTACTTCATCAGCTACCCTGGAAAACGTTATTGTAACCGCCGGTTCAGGCTCTAAAAAGAAAACCGGGGCTTCCACCAATATCAGCAGACAACAGATTGCTTCATTACCTACATTAACAAGAAGCCTCCAGGATTATACCAGGTTAACTCCGCAGGCTAACGGAAATTCATTTGGCGGCGCCAACAACAAGTACAATAATATTACCATAGACGGTGCTGTAAATAATGACGTATTTGGCCTGGCTGCCTCGGGCACTCCCGGAGGCCAGGCGAGCACTACACCCATTTCATTAGATGCCATCCAGGAAATTCAGGTGGTACTGGCGCCTTATGATATCAGTTACGGAAATTTCACCGGCGGTGGTGTAAATGCCGTAACACGTTCAGGCACTAACAAGTTTGAGGGATCCGTGTACGATTTTTTCCGCAACCAGAACACCATCGGCAAAGATCCGTTAAGCCGGGCCAAATCAGGCAGTTTCAGTGACAAACAATATGGCATCCGGCTTGGGGGGCCAATCATTAAAAACAAATTGTTTTTTTTCGTGAACGGAGAACTGGCCAGAAGAACAGCACCGACTATTTATAACGCCGGCGAAACCAATTCTGTACTTACAGTTGCCGATGCTCAAAAGTTAAGTGACTATCTTAAAACAAAATATAACTATGATCCAGGTACTTATGGCGCCTTTAACGCTGAAACCCAAAGCGATAAGCTGTTTGGAAGGATAGATTGGAACATCAGCGACAAACACCGGTTAACCATACGCCATAATTACATCAAAGCTTATGATGATAATATTTCACGTACCACTTCTTTATTCCGTTTTGGCAATAATACCTACAGGTTTAACAATAAGCAAAACACAACCGTAGCAGAATTAAGAAGCCGCTTTAGTAATGCACTTTCGAATAATTTAATCGTGAGCCTGCAAAAAGTAAGGGATTACAGAACCACGTTGGGAACTTTGTTTCCTTCCATTGAAATAGCCCAGGGATCAACAACTATTCAGGCAGGATCTGAAAGAAGCTCTGTTGCCAATGAACTGGATCAGGATATCTTTGAGGTTACCGATAATTTTAAAATCTTTAAAGGAAAAAACACATTTACTATCGGAACTCATAATGAATTTTTTAAATTCAGGAATCTCTTTATCAATAATTTAAACGGAAGATGGAGATATAATAACCTGAATGATTTTCTTAACAATGCCAATCCCCGTGCGCTTGATGTAACCTATTCCAATGTAACCGGCAACGCAAGGCCTTCTGCGGAATTTTCAGCGGCGCAGCTTGGCTTTTATGCTCAGGATGAAATACAAATCAATCCGCAATTCAGGCTTACTGCCGGCCTAAGGCTTGATGTACCGGTGTTAGGTGACAATCCATCTTATAATTCAATAGTTGATTCTACTTATAAAGGAAAATATTCCACTTCCAATACGCCTACCGGCCAGCTGTTATGGTCGCCCAGAGTTGGCTTCAATTATGATGTGCAGGGAGATAAGACTGTAATCGTTAGAGGCGGAGCGGGCATTTTCTCAGGCCGTGTTCCCTTTGTATGGATATCAAATCAATTCAGCAATACCGGAGTGTTACTCAATACCATCTCCGTTACCAGTAATATAAATGGCGGCAAAGGTTTTGAACCTGACCCTGCAAAGCAAAGTTCTTTAGGCACAGCAGGCAAAACATTTGAAGCTGATTTAATGACTAAAAATTTTAAATTTCCCCAGGTAGCCCGTTTTAACCTGGCGGCAGATATCAAATTACCCGGGGACATCAACGCCACCTTTGAGGGCATCTATTCAAAAACAATCAACAACGTTTTTTACCAGGATGTAAATCTTGCCGCTCCTGTTGGAATAGTAGACCAGACTTACAACAATGGCTTTGATAAAAGGATCGCATATGCTTCTTCTACCGGCACCGGTGGCAGAAGATTGAACCCTAATATCACCAATGCCATACTGCTGAGCAATACCAACAAAGGATACAGTTATAACATTTCCGCCCAGTTCACAAAAGCATGGAAAAACGGGTTTGCTTCACTCGCTTATAATCATAATGATGCAACGGAAGTCAATAGCGGAGCAAGCTCAACCGCTTTATCCAACTGGTCTTTCGTACAAGTAGTAGGTGATCCTAATAATCCACCGCTGGCAGTAACAAACTATGCTTTAACGCACCGTATTATTGGCGTATTCTCTTATAATATCAGTTATACAAAATATTTAAGATCATCGATAGCCTTTTTTTATTCCGCCAATTCAGGATCGAAGATTACCTATCTTGTTAATGGCGATCTGAATAGTGACGGGCAGTTTGGAAACGACCTTTTATATGTTCCCAGAAATCCGAGTGAAATTAAATTCGTTGACTTTTTAAACGTAGACAATACCACTGTAAGGTATACAGCCGCACAACAATCGGCAGCATTTGATGCTTATGTCGGTAGCAATAAATACTTAAATAAAAGAAGAGGGATGTATACTGAAAGAAATGGAAGCAATACACCATGGGAACATGTAATTGACATGCGCTTTACACAGGATTTCTTTCTTACTACCGGCGAAACAAAGCATACCCTTGAATTTTCTTTTGATGTTTTTAACTTAACCAATCTACTTAATAAAGATTGGGGCAGGCAGTATACAGTTACAAACCAGGCTTACACTATTCTTACAACAGTTAACCGTACTTCAGGAAATTTCATTGGTAAAGGATATAATTTTCCAATCGGACAAGATCCGTGGAGTCTTACTTTTGGTTCCCGTTTCCAGGGTCAGATCGGTTTCAGGTACAGCTTTAACTAATTCTATCCATACTACATTTAAAATGCTGTCTTCGTAAAGACAGCATTTTTTTTACAACCTGTAAGTGTGGTTCTTCAAAAAATGAAATATATTTAAAGACTTGTTTTAATCAAATTATTTATTTTAACTTCTGCTTTCTTACTACCTCTCACCTCATCCCTTCCTGCCCCATCCCCATTTTAAAAATTCAGGCATTGCTTTAGCCCATGTTGTTATATCATGCCTTCCTTCCTGTAATTCCAGGTAAAGGATATCATCGGGAACAGTATATCCTTTCTTTATTAATTCATCTATCAAACCAAGGGTATCATCAATAGAATCAATAATACCGTTATTATTACGGTCCATAGTTTCATCAAGAGCACCCGCCTCAAAAAAAAATTTTAAACCGGGCAGGTAGCTGCCATTTCTTATACGCGCATGCATGATACGATCCGTATCTTCATTGTATCCATCACCAATATTTTTATTCCGCCACCATAAAGAGCCACTGAATACTCCGGCTATTTTAAATTCATCCGGATAATTCCAGACAATATCCAACGCACTGAGTCCACCCAGTGAAAATCCGGCGAATGATTGTTGCCGGAAAGAGGTAACCTTATACTTCAACTTAATAAACGGGATAAGCTCTTCCCTGATAAAGCGGGTATATAACAGTGCTTTATACCCACGGCCCAGGTAATCTAATATACCAGATGTTCCGTATTCCATTAGTCTGTCACCGGCATGAATGGCAACACATAACAAAGGTGAAATTTCATCGCTGTTTATTAAATGCTCCAGCATTAAACCAAGGCCCAGTTCTTCCATATTCTGACCGTCATTGATAAGTAACAGATCAAGAGCAGACAGGTTCTGGTTCATTCCTGATAGAAAAGATTCCACTCTCACTGTTCGTTGCAATAGTACTGATTCAATATCATCAACTTCTCTTTTTATGCTTTGTTGGTTTACTAATTGCATATTTTAAAAATAATCAAATGGTGAATATAACCGTGATAAGCGATACTTTCATTTATTATGCCAAATCAGGTAATGCTTTCAGATGAAACAAAGGATAAATAATCAATTTGTTTTTGTGTTCATTTAAAAATAAATTTGGTAAACACTGTTGATAGAATCAGATAATAAGATAGCTGGGCAAGAACCGGATCAACCGCACGCTATTATTTTCTGCTTACTGCTAACAGATGATCACCGCCGGCTCTAAAAATATTTCATTATTTAAAAACACAACATGAAAAAAATTGGCATTCTCTTCGGAAAGGAAAGAAGTTTCCCGATGGCATTCATAGACAGGGTGAATAGTAAAAACATTGATGGTATTATTGCAGAGCCAGTAAGGATTGATAAAGTAATGCAGGGAGAGCCTACTCCGTATGCCGTTATTATTGATCGTATTTCACAAGACATTCCATTTTACCGCGCTTATTTAAAGAATGCCGCATTAACAGGTGCAGCCGTTATCAACAATCCATTTTGGTGGAGCGCCGATGAAAAGTTTTTTAATAATTGCCTGGCAACAAAAATAGAAGTACCTGTGCCCAAAACCGTTATCCTTCCTTCACGCGCCCTTCCTCCTGATACATCGGATGAATCTTTCAGCAA
>CAXSIE010000071.1:12576-13206 GCA_964237295.1 uncultured Flavihumibacter sp.
CTACCCGTTAGACTGGGAAAGCATATTTACTTATATCGGCTTTCC
Source organism: uncultured Flavihumibacter sp. (assembly GCA_964237295.1). Lineage (GTDB taxonomy): Bacteria > Bacteroidota > Bacteroidia > Chitinophagales > Chitinophagaceae > JADCRZ01. Next base: position 12,622 of record CAXSIE010000071.1, read on the forward strand.
TGCTTATATGAAACCTTTTGCAGGCGGCGGATGGAAAAACGTTTATAAAGTAACTGATGCTGATGACCTGTTCAACAAGCATGCGGAAACAGGTGAACTGGTAATGCTCCTGCAGGAAGAAATTGTTTTTGATGAATATTACCGGTGCTACAGTATTGGCGGCAAGTATGTCCGCATCATGCCTTATGAACCACGCAATCCGCATCACCTGCGTTATGAAGCCGGATTTTCTCCCTCACCTGAACGCCATAAACAAATGGAAGAAATAGTTTTAAGGATCAATCATTACCTCGGTTATGATTTTAATACAGTGGAACTGGCCTTACGTGACGGCGTTCCTTATGCTATTGACTTTTGCAATCCCGCTCCTGATGCGGAAATCAAGAGTGTAGGACAAGATAACTTCGATTGGGTAGTGGAAACAGCGGCTACTTATGCTATCGAAAGAGCACAGCAACAGGATCCTGATAAAGATAACCTCACCTGGGGAACATATGTTAAACACAGTACGCTTCATGAAACACTGTATGAATGATTAATTATTAATGATTAATGATTAACGGCTATTGACCAATTATTAACCAA
>CAXSIE010000071.1:13216-13601 GCA_964237295.1 uncultured Flavihumibacter sp.
CATTAACAATTAACCATTAACCGTTAATAATTAATAATTAATCATTAAAAATGGGTAATTTAAGTTACAAACACTTTACGCTGGGTATAGAAGAAGAATACATGGTAGTGGATCCTCACACAAGGGAATTGAAAAGCCACGAGCAAAAAATTGTTCAGGAAGGCCATAAGGTGATAAAAGATAAAGTAAAGGCTGAAATGCACCAGGCGGTAGTGGAGGTGGGCACCGATATTTGTGTAGATGTAGCCGAAGCCTTCAAAGATGTAAGCCTGCTGCGTAAAACCATTTCAGATATCGCCGGTTCGCTCGGCCTTTGGGTGGGCGCATCGGGAACGCATCCATTCAGTCCCTGGGAAGGCCAGCTTATTACGGAACATGCCCGTTA
>CAXSIE010000071.1:13611-15610 GCA_964237295.1 uncultured Flavihumibacter sp.
TGTGTACACATTGCGAACAACAATCTCGCAAATTGCAGGTGATATGGGTTTATGGGTGGGCGCTTCCGGAACGCACCCGTTCAGCAACTGGCAAAGTCAATTGATAACCGACCATGCGCGATACAACCAAATTGTAAATGAGCTGCAGGAAGCTGCGCGCAGCAACCTCATCTTCGGCTTACATGTACACGTGGGGATGAAAGACCGCGACATGGCTATTCATATAGCTAATTCAGCTCGTTATTTTCTTCCTCATATTTATGCTTTAAGTACTAATTCTCCTTTCTGGGAAGGAAGAAAAACAGGCTATAAATCATTTCGCACAAAAGTTTTCGACAAATTTCCCCGCACAGGAATACCCGATTATTTTGAAAGCATTGAAGCTTACGACCGGTATGTAAACCTGCTTATCAAAACGAATTGTATTGATAATGCAAAAAAAATATGGTGGGACCTTCGCGTTCACCCATTTTTTAATACCGTTGAATTCAGGATCTGTGATGTTCCCATGACTATCGAGGAAACTATCGCTATCGCAGCATTGTTCCAGGCCGTATGCGCAAAATTATATAAGCTGCGCTCAAAGAATATGAACTACATGATCTACCAACGGGCACTGCTAAACGAAAATAAATGGCGCGCAGGACGTTACGGACTTGACGGAAGCCTTATAGACTTTGGTATTGAAGCTGAAGTTAATACCAGGGTGCTGATTTATGAACTGCTGGAATTTGTTGATGATGTTGTAGACCATTTGGGCAGCCGCGATGCGCTGCCTATCGTATCAAAGATCCTGGAACGCGGCACCGGAGCCGACCGGCAACTGAAAGTATTTGAAGAAACAAATGACCTGTCGAAAGTGGTGGATTACATTCATGGTAAATTTTTGGAAGGGCTGTAGTTGCTTCGCGATTTTTTTACCACGGAATAAAGCCCGTGGTTAAAAAAATTGTTAGAAGCGTCTGTTAACGTAAAACATCACTTGAAGCCGCAGTTTCATTATACTTTTTTGCATCTTCTTCAAGCAGCAAACGTTCTTTAACAAGTTTACTTACTGCTAGCGCAACGGCTTTTACATAAGCATCATGGTTATGGTATCTTTCCTCCAGGGATAATCTTGGATCTCCCACAGCAAGCCTTTCGCTTTTTGTTGTCCTAAAAGGAATAAACTGTCCGGCTCCTTCACAGCCTTCATTCTCACCAAAACCATCCCTTCTCAGTGCCCATCCCGTAGTAGTTGCTATAGGTACTGCAACCGGCGGCAACCGGATCCCTGCAATTTCATTTCCATCTGCATCAACGCTGGATACAAAATTCAGATATACGGGTTGATCAAATGCACTATCTGGATAACCAGAGATAATCCCTTTATTCATCCATTTTCCAAAATCAAAAAGATACCTCGTGGTGATCAAACCGTTGTATACAACGCCTGGGATATCGGGCCATCCCAGCGCTTTCTGCGGAACACTGCCGGTAAGAGACCCTTTTTGCTGAACGGCCATTACCGCTGTTCCTTTTGACCTGCGGGGCACATTGCTTTCAGGTGGTTCAATTCCTTTGGTAACCCACTGATCCAATGCAACAAACAACGCCCTTAACAAAGGTTCTGCATTTACAGGGTTTTGAAATTGCTGGCACATACCGCGGGTGGTAGCGTTGCCCGTACCATGCTGCGCTCCCGCTACCAAAAAAAACCTCACATTCGGCGGATCAGGAACATCATTACCTTTAAGATCGGTATGGAGCAATGACGCAGCCTTAACCCAGTATTCATTTGCCGAATTGATCTCAAAAACTTTGGGACAGGTATTACTGTTAGAACATTTCTCATTACGACCCGAAGTTTTACCACTGAAAGGATCTTTCATCACAGGGTATGCAAATGGGAAAACCGCTTCAGGATATAAATGATTTTGCCTGTTGCGTTCTGTTCTTCCCGGTTGAGAAAACCTGTAATTAATAGCTACACCGCTGCCTCCGCCAAGCCAGTTTTCAA
>CAXSIE010000072.1:0-2383 GCA_964237295.1 uncultured Flavihumibacter sp.
TATTTTTAGCTTTCAACATTGCAATAATATCATCATCGTCATAAGATTTCATAAGAATGAATATTTTCAACGGAAGTTTCATTCAATCAACTTGATAAAGTTCATAAAAAGCCCGGCTACAAAATTGTAACCAGGCAGGTAATCAACGGCACTTAATAAGATCAATACATGCGTTTGCTGATCTTTAAATTTTTTAAAAAAGCTTAAATTCCAAACCGGCTGTGGCTGTAATACCACTCACAGCTTCATTATAGGTATCAATCCTTCTACCGGAGTTCACAACGAAATTTTCGTAATCAATAGTAAGTTTGGGCTTGGATGAAAAGTAATCAGCATTCACTTTAACAGATATTTTGTCAGTAATTGCATACTTAACTCCTGCGCCAGCCTGAACCCCGAAGCTGCCGGCTGATGATTTTTTTTGTGACAGGGCATTATCAGTATAGTCTTCATAAAAAATCTGGAAGCCGGACAGGGTAGTATTTACATATCCCCCTAACACCCTTAGATCAATGGAAAACTTATTTGAAACCGGAATGCTGTAAAAGGGTCCGACTAATATGCTGAGGGAGCTGTTTTGTCCTTTCGTATATAATGTGGTGCTGTCAGTTCCGGAATCTTCCTTATAACCTTCCGCCAGGCTAACTGTTCCTTTATGCCCGAATTGTGAATAGCCAACCAATGCGCCGATGCCAAAATTTTTGCTCAGTTTGTAAACTCCTGTAATGTTATAATGATAACCCGTTTTTGCAAACCCGGATTTTTCATCTGCATAATCTCCCTTGGAAAAATTTCCTGTCGGACTGGCTATCCCGCCATTCACTGATATGACCAATCTGGATGGTGGTTGAGTTTTTTGTGCAACGACACTGAAAACAGACAGCGTGATAAAGCCTGCTAATAATAATTTTTTCATGGTAATATTTAATGTTGATGATTAATTAATAACTATTGGAAAGTTAACGTCCGCATCGGATGAACCGGGGGCACAGTCTCCATTCTTTGCATTAGGCTGATGCCTCAACTGAACATTCAGAGAACCGGTGCTGGCAGCCGCAGTAGTGAATGAATCCTGCAAACCAACTTCCAACGCAGGGGTGTTGGTGTCTTTATCGGTACGTTTTACCGTTAAGTTCGCCCCTCCGGATATTACAAAACATATCAGGTGGTAATTTTTTCTGTCAGAGATGTCAGTGGTAACATCACCGGCAGGCGATTTTGTTTCATCCAGAAATTTAACCTGCGCATTATACACCGCATTCTTTTTTAAATTCAGGGTTGCCTTGGTTAGATCAATGGCCTGTCCGGGAAGTTGTTTTACCGATACTGTTTTCGTATCTGTAGCATCTGCTGTGTTAGTAACTATTAACTGAACGGTAGTTAAAAATTCATTTCCAGGTACTGGTGGCGCTACTGCCTGTTCATCTTTACTACAGGAATAAAATACAGTTATCAGCAAAGTGCCGGTTAAGAGAATACTTGTAAGTCGTTTCATTGTTCGTGATTTATTTGATTAAAAAGTAGGTGATTGTTAAAAACTGAATTTGGTTCTCAGCACCAGGTTCATCCCAAGGTCATCTGCATAATACCGGAACCTGTTCAGGTAATCGCGGTAGGCAACATTGGTCAGGTTATAGACTGCAAGATCTATTGAAAGTGTTCGCTTATTAACAGGCAATTCAAAGCCTACACTGGCGTTGAATAACGAGTATCCTTTTGGCGGTGCCACATAATCACTGTTTGGCGGCACCCTTGTTTGCCTGAGTACGGTAACATTCTCAGCACTTATATAAACATGTTGCAGTGCGTGACAAACCTGTCTGCGGGCATGAATATTAAGTAATCATGTATGCTTTTATTCCAGCCCCTGACTATGGAGGTTTTTGAGTCTATTGTTACAGCTGTAACCGGTTTGTATTGCAGCTCAAGGTCTACACCTTTCAGGTTTACATTGGTCTGGGTATATTGAAAGTAGGGGAATGTTCCATTGATCAGTGTAATGGGTTGCAACGTAGGTTTGGCATAAATAAAATCATTGATGATATTATTATAGACCACCACCTCGGCGAAAAATTTTTCCTGTTCGTACTTGCCGGAAACCGTGAAGTTGTATGAGCGTTCCGAATGCAGGCTGGAATCGCCTCTTTCGTAAGAAGCGGCACTCAGATGAATACCATCAATATATAATTCATTTACACTGGGCGCACGCCAGGCACTGCCTATGTTGCCACTCATTGAGAACCGGTTGCTAAATTGGTAACTGCTGCCGATAGTTGCCGTAACATTTTTATAAGTAGCGGTATTATGATACGTTTGCAGCGTGTTATTATCTAATTTATAAACACGAAGCCAGCGGTAATCATATCTAAGGCCCGCTTCTACA
>CAXSIE010000072.1:2439-8502 GCA_964237295.1 uncultured Flavihumibacter sp.
TTTGCATAGCGCTCAATTCCAAAAACACCGGAGCCATAATTTCTGAAGTTGGGTACCAGGTAGCGGATGCCCCTGAACACGTTGCCTTGTGTAGACCCTGTAATGCCGAAAGAACCTGTTAAGTTGTTCTTTGCCTGCTGGTGATAGATCAGATCCAGCGCCTGTGTTTTAATCTGAAAACTTATCTGCGGAAGTTTCAAAACATTCGGATCAGCGCTATAAGGAAGGTCTATATCGTATTCATCCCGTTTGTTTTTCTGCGCTGAAAAAACAGCTTCTATCCGGCCCGCATTTTTAAACTTGTAAAATGAACTGACCTTCAACAGGTCGTGACTGATATTCTGATAAGTTCTCTCTATGTTATACGTGAAGTAAGAAGCTGTAATCGGAATTTTCCTGTCGAATGCCGCTTCCAGGTCTGTAATGTTTCCTACATGCGAGCCTTCGAAAATGCCAACTTTGTTATGGAAATGGCTGTAATAAACTTCCGCACCGAAATTTTCCTTTTTATTTTTATAGTTGCTACCCAAAGAAAAATCCGCTTCGGACAACCCTGAGTTCTTCAAAAAATAATCTGCCGTTTTAAAATTACCGGCGCGCTTTAATGTGCCTTGCACGCGCCAGTTAAATCCCGGAAGTTTATCCGATGATCTGCCTTCCACTAAACCGGATAAAGCTCCTACCCTTCCATTAGTGCCGGCTACCGCGTTTACTTCGCCCTGGAGCTCTTTATCAGGCTCTAATGATTTTGGTTCCACCAGTATAACGCCTACTATGGCATCGGAGCCATAACGAACGCTTGCAGCCCCTTTTATAATCGTGATTTTGTTAGCAATAAAAGGATCGATCTCCGGCGCATGTTCCGAACCCCATTGCTGGCCTTCCTGCCTTACACCGTTATTCAGTATCAGTAACCGGTTGCTGTGCAATCCATGTATCACCGGTTTGGATATAGAAGGGCCTGTCTGGATGGAATTTAAACCGGGAACACCTTTGAGGCTTTCACCTAATGTTTGTCCGCTTGTTTGGAAAAGTTGCAGGGCAGTAATTTCAGATTTCGCATTGGTAGCAATATCCTGCTTTCTTTCAGATAGCACCCTTACCTCACTTAACTCGGTTCTGTGATGCGGCAACTGAAAATCTTGTTGCCTGCTGCTGTCTAATTGCAGGCTAACCTGTAAAGAATCATAACCAACATAAGTGATAATAACTGTATAAAGGCCAGGACAAATATTATTAATAAGGAATGCACCTTTCCTGCTTGCTGTGGCATTCAGATTTATTTCTTTAATAGATATGGTAGCACCTGCCAACAGTTGCCTGGTATCGGTATCCAGAATATTGCCGGATAATGTAAGTGCGCAATTTTGAGCTTCGCACCATACACTTATTACCGCAAAAAGCGATATGAGTATAGTATTTTTCAAGAAAGGCTAATAAATAATGAAGGGAAGAAAGCTGAATGCTTCCAATTAGTAAAGGCATAATATCAACAAGAGTCTAACTAATGGATGGGGGGCCTCTTAATGAAGTGAAGATTTTTGAAAAGGAATATAAAGTTACACCGGCAGTAGTGTACTTGTCTAAGAAAATTACCGGAGGATTTATATTTACAGAATATTTTTCATCTGTAAATGGCGACTCTGCAACAAGATTATCGGTATTACAATTGAATCCTGAAAGTTTAAACTGAAGTGTTTTCTGGTCTGTTGCTACACTTTCTTTATGTTTGGCTATGAAGTTATGTAAAATTTTTTTTGGGGTAATGCTAAAGGTGAAAAGCACCAGCATTAATCCGGTTAAAATTTTTTTTATAAAGAAGTTTTTATAAAGAGTTTTTGCCACTATGTTGCAAACATAAGATATATAGACTCCTTGATTTGTCATTAAGTTGTTAACGGCATTTTAAATTTAAAATGCCCGGCCTGAAAAGGATCTAAATGTAAATATTAAATGACTTTTATGATTTTCCATATATGGGTGCACTATGCGCAGGAAAAAGCATAACGGCCGCGACAGTGTTTTTTCCATAAGCCGCATTTGTTGTACCCTCTAGTCGCCGTGTCCTGCGGCATCATTGAACTTATTCTCAAACCTTTTTCTGCAAATGATTATATTTACCCAGTCTTAAAAACCTGTAGACATTCCAATTTCCTTCCAGCTTTCCATCTCCTGTTTTACGAAATCCATTTTTTTATGAGCCATTTCGTAAGCATCTTCTCCTAAAAATAAATGCAATAGAGGGTTTTGCGATTCTGCTACTGCAGTGTTTGTTTCTGTTTAAGCATAAATAAAATTACATAATTTAAACCTGCGAATCTTAACTAATTTCAATGTAATTGCAGTCAACTTTCCTATACAAAGTTTTCCTGCTTGATTCGCCCGGCCCATTTTTTCAGCATGTTGAGCAATGTATTGAGATGGATAGGTTTGCTGATATAATCATTCATGCCCGCTTCCAGGCATTCTTCCCTGTCGCCCTGCATTGCGTTGGCCGTCATAGCAATGATTGCAGGCTGTGCATTGTTATTTTTACGAATTATTTTTGAAGCTTCCAGCCCATCCATGTCGGGCATTTGCACGTCCATAAAAATCAAATCAAAATCCTGTTCCTTCAGTATATCTATTACTAACCGGCCATTTTCTACAGTTTGAGTTTTGTAGCCCAGTTTGCTTAATATCTTATTTATGATAATCGCGTTTATAGGATTGTCTTCTGCGATAAGAATATGAAGCGGATATTGCTTTGAAAAATCTGTTGTTAATTTTGGTTCATCTGTTTGTTTGATGGCAACCTGGTTATCAAGCGTGGTGTAGAGAGAAGCGTTTGAATTTCCTGTAACGTATTGAGTTTGTGCCGCTATAGTTTGTATATTAAAAGTAAAAGTAGTGCCTTTCCCCGGCTCACTTGACACGCTTATATTTCCACCCATAAGAGTAACCAGCTTTTCACAGATTACCAGGCCCAAACCTGTACCGCCATGCTTGCGTGTGGTAGACGAGTCAACCTGGGAGAATGCCTTAAACAACCTTTCTATCTTGTTGGCAGGAATGCCAATACCTGTATCCCGCACTTCAAATTCAAGCTGCAACCCATCGTTAACAGCTGGTTTTAATAAACGAACACTTATAAATATTTCGCCGGTGGCAGTAAACTTCATAGCATTGCCTATGAGGTTGATCAATACCTGTCTTAAGCGTAAGCCGTCACCTGTAATTTGCGCAGGCACGTCTGAATTTATATGGAAAGCGAGCCGAAGTCCTGTTTCTAATGCTTTAAAGGAAAATATATCAAGCGCTTCTTTTATACAGGTTCGCAGATCAAATAAGGCATTTTCAAGTTCCATCTTTCCTGATTCTATTTTAGAAAAATCAAGAATGCTGTTGATAACCGATAACAGGTTTTCCGCGCAAGTACTAATGGTTTTGGCGTAACCTCTTTGCTCTTCGCTCTGCTCGGTTTGCATTAGCAGCGATGCCATTCCAATTACCCCGTTCATGGGAGTGCGTATCTCATGACTCATGGTAGCAAGGAATACGCTTTTGGCCCTGTTGGCATGGTCAGATTCAAGCCGTGCGTTGCGTTCCTGCTCGTTTGATGTAATCAGTTGCAAATTGGATGTCAGCAGTTGAGCGGTTTGCTCCTGAACCTTTTGCTCAAGCTGTCTTTTTTGTGCTTTTATTGCATTCATTCTGAAAAGATAAAAAGCTGCTGCACTGCCGGTAATTAAAAACAATATCCCTGTTTTAAACCACCATGTCATCCAGAATGGAGGCGTAATTATTATTTTGACAGAAGTGCCGTGTTCATTCCATAAACCATCATTATTAGAGGCTTTTACCTTAAAGGTGTACTCGCCCGGATCGAGGTTTGTATAGGTAGCCGATCGGGTGACTCCCACATAGTTCCAGTTTTTGTCAAAATTTTCCAACTTATACGCGTACTGACTTTTTTGTGGGAATGTATAATTAATAGCGGTAAAACCAAGAGAAAAGACAGATTGATTCCATGGCAGGGTGATTTGCTTTACCTCACCAATATCGCTTTGTAAGCCGAATCCCGACTTACCATGAGAAACAGGCTTGTTGAATATTTCAAAGCTATTGAAATATACAGGCGGTATTGTTTGGTTAAGCTTCAGATCATCGGGATCAAAAGCATTGAACCCGTTAAATCCGCCAAAATAAATTTTACCGCTTCGGGTTTTAAGATAAGAAAGTGTGAAAAACTGATTGCCCTGAAGTCCATCACTTTTAAAATAATTTCTAAACGTTTTCTTCGCAGGATTAAACTGACTGATACCAAAATTGGTGGAGATCCAGAGACTACCGTGTGCATCTTCTACGATAGCGTGAATTTGATTGTTCGGCAACCCGTTTTTATCATTGTAAACTTTCTTTATTTTCCCGTCAAAATCCATCAGGAAAAGTCCTTTGTTGAAAGATCCTACCCAGTAATTGCCCTTACTATCCTTATAAAAGGTGCGAATGTCATTATCCGGAAAATTTTTGAATGCAGTAAACTTATCAGTGGTTCTATCATATCGATACATACCTTTCCAACTGCAGGCCCACATATATCTTTGTCCGTCTTCAACAAATTGTGCGATGCTGTGATTGGCTTCAGGATGATCAGCATCAATATTATATCTTTTCACAACCCCCTTGTTCCCGTCGAAGATTTCAATTCCTTCATCCATTATTGCCAACCATAGCAAACCTTTGTAATCTTTTTTTATATGCCAGACCTTTGTGCCGGAAATGCTTGAAGGATTATTTTTATCGGGCATATAGTGATAGAACTTTCCTGTTTTCCGGTCATACTTGTTCAGGCCGTCATCCCATGTTCCTATCCATACGTTATGGTCATCGTCTTCCTCAAAATTTCGAATCGTATTTCCGCTTATACTAAACGGATTATCTGGATTGTGTTTAAAAACCTTAAACATTTTTGTTTCAGGATCAAAAAGGTTAACACCCTGGCCATCTGTAGCGATCCATATCAGGCCCTGGGTATCTTCATAAAAACCTCCGATGGTATTATCGGATGGCGATTTTGCACTGTTGCTGGTATGCCTGAATAATTCAAAATTATATTCCTTAGGATTGTAATAATTAACGCCGCCATTTCCTGTACCTGCCCATAATATTCCTTCTTTATCTTTATATAATGACCAAACTCCGTTATTATTAAGTCCCGATTCATTCTCTTCATTATAAGTAATGTACTCAAAGGTTTTGGTAAGCTTGTCGAACCGGTTAATGCCACCCTGGTTCGCGGCGATCAATAAATAACGATTGTTTTCGGCAATCACCCATCGCAATAGCTTCTGATTAACTCCCTTACCATTTTCATTGGTATTATAGTGCTCTGTTTTACCATTTGAAGGATCAAAGGAATGAAAGCCTGCTCCGTTAGAAGCAATCCAGATGATATCCTGTTCATCTATATAAAGGCTTTTGGTGGTATTGTTACCAAAGTCAATTCCTTTGCCTTCATATGCGATTAGTTTAGCCGCCCCTGGCTTTAAGCAATAGATACCACTTGCATACGATACCACCCAAACATTTCCTTTCGAGTCCTCTGCAATGGATTGCGTTGAGTTATAAAAAGCCTTATCATCTTCCTTAAATTGATATCTTATAAACTGCTTCTTTTCCGGTAACCATTTATTTAAGCAATTTCCACCAGCCATTATCCAGAAATTTCCTTTTTTGTCCAGATACATCGAATTAACGTTTCCACTGCTGATACTATTCGGGTTCTTGTTATCATAGTTGAAAAGGGTGAAAGAGTCATCTTCCTTGTCATATAAATTCAGGCCTTGCGAAGTGCCTACAAACAGATTTCCTTTTGAATCCTCATTGATACATCTCACCGAATTATCGCTGAGTGACCCATTAACACTATCGTTGTGAAGATATTTTGTAGTTTGATAGCCATCATACCTGTTAAGGCCCATGTCTGTACCAATCCAAAGAAATTGTTTGCTGCCGCGGTACATACAGAATACCCTGTTACTTGAAAGTCCCTGATCGACAGTAATGTATTTAAATCTTAGA
>CAXSIE010000072.1:8512-15536 GCA_964237295.1 uncultured Flavihumibacter sp.
TTTTTGTCCATATACTTTGGATAAACTTAGTATATATAGTAAGAAGAATAGGCAAAGTGTTGTTTTTATTCCCGCGACACATTTATAAATGAGTCTTATGTCTTTCATATGGATTTTGGCATTACCGGAAGTATAGTCTGCAAGGTAAACGTGAAGTTCTACATAATATTGCTACTGTAAGGTCTGTTGCCAGGTATCCTGAGATTTCCTTTAGGTATGTTTTAACCTTAATTGAAATTGCACAGTACGAAAAATTTCATCATTTTTAATGCTGAGGCGTTAATTTTTTAAGATTTTTATCAGTGCAAAGTTGCTAACAAGTAACTAAAGTAACCCCTATACAAGTGTAAGAATAGGGTAATGCAGGTAAAGGTTAAGTTATTTTTTAGAGAGGGTATTGCGTATTTTACTTAAAAATTCAGGCGTAATACCTAAGTAAGAAGCAATTTGAGTATTAGGCAAACGATTAGAAAGTGTTGGGTATTGTTCTAAGAATTTCAGGTATCTTTCTTCAGCTGTAAAGATTAAATTCTGCAATAACCTGTTTTGCAGCTCTACAAATTTGTTTTCTATAATTACTCTAAAATCTATATTGAATTTCTTATAAGTACTAAAAAGATAGATCAGGTTTGATTTGTCTATTTGCAGAATAACTGATGGCTCTATAGCTTCAATATAAAGCAGGCTTGGTTTTTCTGAATGAAAACTGCCAATGTCCATTATCCATTCGTTTTCAAAGGCAAACTGAATGTTATGGTCTGTCCCGACTTTGTCAACGGCATACATTTTTAAAAGTCCCGAAACAACAAAGGTGTAATGCCGGCAAACATCATTTTCCTGAAGCACAAACTGTCTCCTCTTGATATTCTTTTCAATTACATGATTACTTAAATCTTCCTTTTCCTTGCTGTTTAAAGGAATGTAATTCTCAAAATGTGTTATGAGTTTATTTAGTGCCATTGAATATCTGCTATTAAGTTAAGTATGAAGTTACGTATTGAAAGGTAGTGTCATGTTAATCATAAAGTTTATGGTCTTTCTTCGATTCAAACATTTTTTTAACCCTTCAACTCTACACGTCATCTTATACTTACCTCAGAAGCTAAACAAACAAGGCTTCGTTGAATGCGTAGCACCAACGATGAAGCCGATGTTGTACGGAACCGGACGGCAGAAAACGATCTGTTATTATGGGGATTGTGTTTCTACTTTTTATAAAAGCATTCGGCACACCAAGATAACAGATGTTGATAAAGTCTCAGGTAAATTCTTTTGCTCAAAAACACTTACAAGTATAGCCACTATCTTTCAATACGTAATTTCATGCTTAACTTAACACTATATTTTAAAGAAAACTTTACTATAACTGCTTTTCATTTCAATAAACTACTAAAATAAATACGTTGACAATTTCACAAAATAAAATCATTGAATGGTTTCTTCGTATATCGTTAAGTTCCGGCTTATTGTCAGCAGTTGCGGACCGTTTTGGGCTTTGGAGTAAGGATGTATCTGCTTGGGGAAATTGGGAAAACTTTGTTGCATATACCCACAAACTAAATCCTCTTATTCCGGTTAATATTGTTCCTCTGTTTGCCTATAGTGCTACCGCTATGGAAATTGCTTTTGGTTTGTTGCTACTGACAAACTTTAAGACCACTTACGTGGCAAGAGGTTGTGGTTTTTTACTTTTACTATTTGCAATGGCTATGACATTCTCTACCAGTATAAAAGCACCGCTTGATTATTCTGTATTTTGTGCATCGGCAGCTGCTTTTGCACTAAGTTTATTAGTTCAAACTAAGAGAGATTATCCGTCTAATACCAGGTCTGTTATATTCTAAGACAGATAGAGCGGTATTAATGTTCCTTAGGATGTTTTGAGCAACTCGTTATTTCCAGTCTTACAGAACTTGAAATTCCCATTGGTGCAACATCGTCCCAATTGATTGCCTTCTAAATATTTAGTGTTGTTCTTAACTGTAAATTGCCAACACTCTCATTTTGATTACGAAATTCCTCAATTAAGTTACATCTGCTTTTTGACAGTTGCCCATCTTTGCACCAACAAAAAACAGAAATATGAACATCGTACTTACAGGTTCTTTAGGGAACATAGGAAAACCACTCACACAGGAGTTGGTACAGAATGGACATTCGGTTACCGTTATCAGCAGTAAAGCCGAAAGAAACAAAGACATTGAAGCCTTAGGTGCTGAACCCGCCATTGGCACCATACAAGATGTTGATTTTCTTTCAACAACTTTCAAAGGGGCGGATATCGTTTACCTGATGGAAGCGTGGGAAGGTATAGGCAACATCTTTGACAAAAATGTGGATTTTGTTGCTGAGTTTGGCAGGATCGGCAACAATTACAAACAAGCCGTGGAGCAGTCCGGGGTAAAGCGCATCGTACATTTAAGCAGCATCGGCGCCCATACAGACAAAGCAAATGGCAGTCTTTTTCTTCATCATACAGTAGAAAATATCTTGAAACAACTTCCTGATGAAGTTTCCATAAAATTCATGCGGCCTGTCGGCTTTTATACTAATATATTCAGGTATATGCAAACTATTAAAACGCAGGGCAGTATCATACAAAGCTATGGAGGCGATCAAAAAGAACCCTGGGTTTCACCATTGGATATTGCGGCTACCATTGCTGAAGAAATGGAAAAGCCTTTTGAAGGCAGAACAATTCGTTACATAGCAAGCGATGAAGTTTCGCCAAATGAAATGGCTAAAATTTTAGGTGAGGCAATCGGAAAGCCGGATTTGAAATGGATGGTAATTCCTGAAGAACAACTGTTGAGTGGCATGTTAGCTACAGGAATGAATGAGTGGATTGCCAAGGGCTTTATTGAAATGCAGGCAAGCCAGGGCAATGGTGTTTTGTACGAAGACTATTATCGCAACCAGCCAACATTGGGCAAAGTGAAAATGTCGGATTTTGCTAAAGACTTTGCCCTTGTTTATAATAAATAAATTAACTATAAATAAAAAAAAATGAAGAAAGTACTAATTACAGGAGCCAACAAAAGTATTGGTTTTGAAACCGCTCGACAACTTTTGCAAAAAGGATATTATGTTTATTTGGGCAGCCGGGAATTAAAGAATGGTCAGGAAGCGGTAGAAAAACTGCAGTCCGAAGGCTTGAACGAAGTGGAGGTAATTCAGATAGATGTAAGCGATCTACAATCGGTAAACGCTGCACGCACTGAAATAGGAAAGAAAACCGAAGTATTGGATGCGCTCATCAATAATGCCGGGATTAGCGGTGGAATGCCACAAAATGCGCTTGGTTTAGATGTTAACAAAATGAATGAAGTTTTCAATGTGAATCTGTATGGCGCTGTACGGGTTACCCAGGCATTTATAAACCTGTTGCAAAAGTCCGACCAACCCCGGATCGTTATGGTAAGTTCATTGTCGGCTTCAATGACCCTGAACAACGATCCAGATTGGAAATATTATCATCATAAAGGTGCTATTTATCAATCGTCAAAGGCAGCGCTCAATATGTACACCATCAATTTGGCTTACGAACTGCGTGATACGCCATTTAAAGTAAATGCGGTTGATCCGGGCTTTACTGCTACGGATTTTAACAATCACCGTGGAACAGGCAGCGTTGAAGAAGCAGGAATCCGCATAGCAAAATATGCCTTACTTGCTGATGATGGACCAACAGGAAAGTACATAAGTGAAGAACAGAATCCGGAAGCGGGAGAAATTCCCTGGTAAAAATTCTAAAGAAGTTTAATTTATCTTTACAAGATGAAAAAGGAAGAGAATTCACCTCGAAAATTTGAATCTTTAACCGACTTTCATCGGGTGTTCGGGTTGCCAAAGCCCTTGCACCCTATGATAAGTTTTATAGATATTAAAAACATCAAAATTCTCAGCAATGAATTATCCGATTCATTTATGCTGAATTTTTATAAAATTTCGTATAAAACAAATCTTTGTGGCAAAGCAAAATATGGACAAAATTATTATGACTTTGGTGAAGGGGGCTTAGTATTTACAGCACCAAATCAGATATTTGAAACTCCTGATGATACTGTGAAATCCGGTTTTATGTTGCTCATCCACCCGGATTTCTTACTGACCTACCCTCTGGCAAAAAAAATCAAACAATATGGCTTCTTTTCTTATGCGGCCAATGAAGCATTGCATCTATCAGATCATGAAAAGGAAACCATCATGTCGATTTTTAAAATACTTGATGATGAATTAAAAAGCAGAATAGATGATTTCAGCCATGATGTGATTGTTTCGCAATTGGAATTGTTATTGAATTATTGCAATCGTTTTTACAAGCGTCAGTTTATTACGCGCAAAGCAGTCAGTAACGATTTGTTACAGAAGCTGGAAGAAGTTTTAGACGATTATTTCAACAACGAAAAATCATTAATGCAAGGGATTCCGACGGTTCAATTTCTTTCGGAAAACTTACACATATCTCCAAGTTATTTAAGTGATATGTTGCGTTCTCTTACAGGACAAAATACGCAGCAACACATACATAATAAACTCATTGAAAAAGCCAAAGAGAAATTATCCATCACCGGTTTATCAGTAAGTGAAATAGCATACGAATTGGGTTTTGAACATTCACAATCCTTTAGTAACTTATTTAAGAAAAAAACCAGCTTTTCGCCTTTGGAATTCAGGCAATCATTTAATTAGGCATACCGGGTAACCACTACCGCTAATAGCAAAGGTTTGCAGCAAGTGGGCATCGTTGGCCGCAACAAAACCTCCCATCTTAATTATAAGTACAGACAATGAGCACTATCTTTCTTTTACTCTTCACGCTGCTACTATACATTTTCTCAGGGACGATAGTCGATACGATTATTGCTTCAAATACTTCTTCAAGATTGTTAAGTATAAAGACAAAAATTTTCTTTCACACATTTGTTGCTCCAATTATATTTTCTCTGGTTTTACTTTTTGTAATATTTAAAGACAATAAAACACTTAATATATTGTTTGGCTGTGCATTTATCCTGTCAGTTATTATCAGAATATTTTCTATTAGAAGAATGTATCTAACAGATTTTCAAATTATAGATCATGTTTTAACCATTTCTTATCTGACACATTTTCTAAAGTCTTACTCACAACAGTTTACTCTTATTAACACCACTAATTTTGAAGTGACAAAAGCCAACTGGCTGACCGGATATCCGGCTGCTGTAAATATCAGGTATAAAGAGCAGTGGACAACTTTTGAAATCATCGATAAAAAATTGAAAGCTGAAGTTCAGAACAACATTGCTATAACTGACATTAGTAATGCTGTAAGTGAGGCTGAACGTTGATACTGCTGTCATTGGATCGCTGCAATTTGGTTCAGGTTGACGAATTGCAATTAATTTTTTGTTGTTGAATTTGCAACAGACACCCTTTATGAATATTATAAGCAATATAAAAGATCTTCGTAAGCTTTTGAGTAACCTGGTATAACGAAGTTCCTGCCGCTAACAAAGTTATTTGCAATAACAGGTGTAGGTAAAGGTTAAACACTACCAATTATGATTTTCGTTATACCACGCCTGCTGTTTTCAATACCAAAATTTCTATTGGTGTAATGGAATGTACCAAAATAATAAAAGTAAAGATGCAACAGATTTTGCCGTTATGGATAATAATTTATTTGATATTGTCGGTTTAGTTTATGCGAAATGGAAAAAAAATAAATGAACAATAAGTGGCGGCCTAAGATATGATAACCGCCATTTGCAAGGCAAGGATTTTTACAAAAAATCCAATAATATAACAGGCTTTGACTAACAGCTTCAGGTTAGCTTAACGTCAACTATTTAACTTTTAGTTGTTATCTTCAACTTAATTTAAATCATGCTTCAATCGTGAGCGTAAGGATATTAAATGCCCTGCTATCGGGAAACCTTGTTCTTTATCGGTCATTTTAGAGCAACACCTAACTCTTAATAATCAAACAGGCATCTTGCAAATGGACAGCAACATTTACGAAAATATTACTGCCACTATTAAAAGTTTTTGCACAGTAAGCGAACAGGAAATGGCAGAAATCGCAAAGTTTTTTTCTGTAGTGCACCTCAGAAAAAATGAATACTTCCTTAAAGAAGAACAAGTGTGTAAGAAAATCGGTTTTTTAAATAAAGGATTGATAAGGCATTATTATGCCACTAACCGTAACGAGGTTACCCGCTGGATGTCGTTGCAAAATGATTTTACTACCTCTTTGCGAAGTTTCATTTTACAAATACCAAGTATTGAAAATCTGCAAGCTGTTACCGATTGCGAATTGATAGTACTTGACAGAAAGGCTTTTGACTATTTACTTGAAAAGAACGAAGCTTTTAAAACCTTTTATCTTAAAGCATTAGAGTACAACTATATTACAATTGAAGACCGTGTGTTTAGCCTGATAGAGAAATCGGCAGAAGAACGATTTGAATGGATGGCAAAGACCCAAATCAGGTTTATCCAGCAAGTACCTGTAATGTACACTGCTTCCATGCTGGGTATTACACCAAGACATTTGAGCAGGTTGAGAAAAAAACACAGGATTTAATCGCCTTATTTATTTTTCGGACAAATGTCCTTTTCTACCGATTGCACCCTGTTTAATTTTGGTGTAGAAAAATTACAAGTTATGAACAACAAAAAAACAATCGTTATTACTGGTGCTTCCACCGGTATAGGAAAAGCAACAACTATCTATTTCGCCCAAAAAGGATGGAATATAGCCGCCACCATGCGTAATACAGACAACACCAGCGATTTTGCACCATATCCTTCTATTGTTCTTTTCAAGCTCGACGTTACAAATCCGGAAAGTATAAAAGACGCAGTAACTCAAATACTCCAAAAGTTTTCAGATATCGATGTGTTATATAACAATGCCGGCTATGCCCTGGCCGGTGCTTTTGAAGCAACCACAGATGAACAGGTAAGAAAACAGTTTGAAACAAACCTGTTTGGCGTCATGAATGTTACCCGCGCTTTCCTGCCTCACTTCCGCAATAAG
>CAXSIE010000073.1:0-9859 GCA_964237295.1 uncultured Flavihumibacter sp.
ATTACCTTAAAGTCGTCAGGCAGTTTAAGATCGTAAGCGCCGCCGGTATTAACGAGAGATTTAAAAGAACTGGCGGCAGTAGTTGTAGTACTGGAACCATAGCCTGTAGAAGTTCCCGGTTGATTGACTGTATAAGTATATTCCATCAACAGTGGCGCTGGTGTATTGGTCAGCACTTCATAAAATTTATTATCGGCCGGAATAAATTTCCTGTCTTCTATATAAACGGTATCAACATCCTGCGGCCTTTGTATCGCCAGGTATTTGCCATCTTTGCTAAAAATCATTTCTCCGGTAAGGATGTTATAATTGATTACCTGATTATACGTTTCTCCTGATTTTAATTTTACCTGTCCTGGTTTGAACTCATTAAACACATAATGAGATAAAACCACCGGTTTATCAACATGCTGTGCCTTCAAACAATTGCCATATAGCATGATCAACACAAGCAAGTATCTGATCATAATAAATTAATTATTTTCTTCGTTCAAATATGATATTTACCAGTGCGACAGTTATATTAATTCATCAGGTCAGATACTGACCTGATGAATTATCCCTGTGATAAAAACTTTTATTAAGAAACTTTTTTTAAGATCTATCAGAACTGCACTTTTACAACCGGAGAAAAAATCAGATCTTCAACACCGGCTATTTTAATACCTACACGAGCGAATACATAATTTTGAGTTGGTACAAATGCAGGTACGGCAACGCTTAATGAAATATTGTTCATGTCTGTAATAGCCGTACCAGCCATATTAGCATTACCGATATTCTGATCATTGTTACCGGATACAAACTGGGTTTTATTAATATAGAGGTTTACACGCTCAATATTTTTGGCATTAGCATCCGTTATTATTTTCTCCGCTTTAAAAGTAGCGGAAACTTTTCCAGTTGCACCGGTAATCAGCGGTGTTCTGATCATGTAGTAAGGAGTTACTTCAAGATCCATTGTCTGGTTTCCTTTCATTGAAATGGCAACGGAATCAGGCGCACCGGAGGAAAGGTACTTCCACCTGAATGGTCCCTGCCCGTTCGGAATTATGAGTTTATAATCCCCGTCAAAAAGGAGTGCCGAGAAAGTACCTTCCTGTGTAAAAGTCTCTCCTATAGGTCCTACTTTTCCAAATCCATATTGGTACAATTCAAATGGCACCTGATTGTTTTCAACGCCTATTGCTTCTCCTTTATAAACGATCTTACCCGTTAAAACAGAAGAAGGTGCGCTACGGTTATCTTTTTTACAGGATACCGCTATAGCACACACTATAATCCACAATATATATTGATACTTATTCTTCATTTTTAGCAGTTTGATAAATTATTGATTTGGTTGCCTGACAATCTTAGGATTTGCGGACAATACATTTGTACCGATAGTTGAATAATAGTTACCAAAACGGAAAAGATTCGCGCCGGTTACCGCGGCCGGCAAATTTTCTCTAAATAACCATTTGCCATTGTTCACATTACCGGGATTATAATATTTATAAGGCCATAAACCCCAGGGTTGGGTACTTTTTTGGGTCGCCTTGCCTAGATTACTTAACAGGTCAGCGCGGCTTGTAGCAGTGCCATCCCATACTATGTGCGCTATTCTCCAACGCTTGTAATCGAATAATATATGGCCTTCAAATGCCAGTTCTACGCGGCGTTCATGCACAATACGATCAAACGTAATGTCGCCGGAAGCCAGCGGAGTCAGCAAACCAGATCTGGAACGTACCTGATTCATATAGCCTGCAGCTACATTTGGCTGGCCTAACTCATAAGCGGCTTCAGCAGCATTGAGTAAAACCTCAGCAAACCGGTAACGGATAAAAGCAACATCGCTTCCCCTGCCCCTTCTTCCGGAACCAACCGTCGGATCAAGGTATTTCCTGATATAAAAGCCACTTTGTGATCTTAATTCCAAGCCGTTGATGGGTCCGTCTGTTCCAACCACCTGTACCGGAGTTGATGTGCCGGGCAGGGGTTTCAGGTTACCTGCAACATCACTGGTTAAAACACTTCCATCTGCCAGTTGATAACCGGCCCAGATATCTACTCTTTTCCCTTTGAACAGTCCGTTTGGTAATAGAACCGTACCTGCCAGGCGGGCATCTCTGCCTGCAAAAATATCCTGGGGGTTGGTATAATAGGCCGTATTGCCTGCGCCATCTCTTGTTGGAATCGGTGCATAAGTGTTATCTAATTTTTCAAATACTTCTACCAGGTTTAGTGAAGGATCGAGGCGTCCTGCATCTCCACCTTCATCAGATATGGAATAAGGCTGATCATTGGTGGTAAATCCATGCGTTTTACCTGCTCCCGCTTTAAAATCCTCAACAAAAATTGATTCCTGGTTTACGCTGCTTTTATCCAAGAAAACCGCTGCGAAATTATCAGCTAAATCAGGCAGCACCTTATATAACTGGTAAGGCCCGGCGCTACCGCTGATTATTTCTTGCGCCGCTTTTAATGCAGTTGTGTAGTAACCTGTAGCTCTTGATACCGGAATTCCCACTTCACCACCGGATAAAGAAACCGATGGAGTGGTAGCACCATATTTCGCTATTGATCCCGCGTATAATGCAGCTCTTGCTTCCATAGCCAATGCAGCCGCTTTTGTTGCTCTTGATTTTTCATTAACATCGGCAGGCAGGCTGTTTTTAATTGCCTCCGCTTCACTGATAACAAAATCATATATATCGGCTTCCTTTGACCTTGGTATCTGAAGCGAGCTAACGTCACCTTTACCTGCATCATACTCCGTAGGACTTAAAATCAGTGGAACGCCACCCATTCTTTTAACCACTTCAAAATAAAAGTTAGCACGCAAAAACCTTCCTTCAGCCATAAATCTTGCTTTGTCAGCAGCGGGAAGTGCAGTAGAAGCGCTGTCTCTTTGAATAAACAGGTTAAGTTCACGAATGTATGCATAGCTCCTGTTCCAGTCAATGCGCCATTCGCCATAATCCCAACCGGTTCTTTGAACTATGAAATAACTGCCGTTTTCAGAAGGAAAGCTTTCACTGAAATCAGCCATAGTTCTCCAGCCGGCCTCAATGTCAGGTGAACTGGGATTGCCGAGATTTGATTCAGGGATCGGCCGGCCGTCTAAGGCGGTAAAGTCTAACTGACGGTTATACAAATCTCCCAAAATTGATAAAACCAGTGCCGGGTCTGAAAATGCTACATCATTAGGAACAACCTGGATCGGTGGTATATTTAAAAACTCGCTGTCTTTTTTACACCCTGTCATTACCGCCAGAATCGCTAAGATTATTATTGAAAATATTTTTTTCATTTAATTACGTTTTGTTTGAGGAGTTAATTAAAAAGCGATATTAACACCTGCATTAAGAACTTTATTTTGCGGGAACTGCAAGCCATTATCATCTACTACTTCCGGATCTATACCAAACGACTTAAGGTTATCAAAAGAAAACAGGTTATACGCATTTATGTAAAATCTTGCCCGCTGTATTTTGGCTTTGCTTAATATTGAAGAAGGAATTGTATAACCCAGTTCAAGGGTTCGTGCCCTAAGCTGTTTAACATTATGCAGCCAGAAAGTGGAATTAGTATTATAATCGCTATGGCCGTTTCCGACATTATAACGATTAGCCGGGTATTTGCCAGGAATCCAGGCACTGTTTACATCAAACGGATCAGTCCTGTGCCAGCTATCTGTAAAAATGCTATTCAGGTTACCATTACCTTGGAAAGCCCATCTTGTTTCCCAGTTCTGGAACCAGGTATATCCTGCACCACCTGAGAAATCTGCATGAAAGTCGAAGTTTTTATAAGCGCCACCGATGGTAAATCCAAAATTGATATTTGGCTGCGCGCCATAACCAAATCCTATAGGGCGCTGGTCGTAACCATCAATTTTACCGTCGTTGTTTAAATCCTTATAAATCAGGTCGCCGGGAATTAACGATTTGTTCCCTTGACCATCTATATTCACTTTATAATTGTTGATCTGTTCAAAAGAGGTAAACTGCCCTTCTACCTGGTATCCCCAGTCAATATGCGCATACCGGTTTTCAATGCTGTTACGGTATTCATCCCATGAATTCAGGAACAGAGGCTTATAGGAGCTCAAAGTTTTTGAGCGGGTATAAGATACGTTTCCCCCAACGTTAAAGGTAAACGCTCCGATTTTGCTTGTATAAGATAATGACATCTCTTCACCGTATTGCGCATCACTGTTAATATTTTCCTGTGGTAAAGTATAACCTATTTCCAACGGAACAATCACATCATATTTATTACCTAATAAACCGGTACGTTTTCTATAAAAGTAATCTACGGTACCGGTGAGCTTTCCATTTAGCATGCTAAAGTCTAAACCAACGTCTGAAATTTTGCTTTTCAGCCAAGAAATATTCGTGTAAGGTAAACCTTTATCTCTTGATACGGTTACCGCGTTGCCATCTATAATGGATGTACCCTGGTTATAATTATACCCGGCAAGGTATGCGTAAGGGGCAACTATCGGATTATTGTTCGGGTTATCATCACCCAATTCTCCATAAGAGCCGCGTAGCTTCAGGTCGCTTAAGATTCTTTTGTCCCCTATCAGTTGTTTAACCCAGCCTTCTTCAGTAATTCTCCATCCTGCTGAAATACCGGGAAAATATCCTACGCGATACCCTGGTGCGAACAGGTAAGAAGCATCGCGTCTTGCAGAGGCTTCAATAAAATACCTGTTGGCATAGCTATAAGTAATACGACCAATATAACCGATCCTTGATTGTTTATCATCACTGTCCTGGTATTGATCCAAGATGGGAAAATAGATAAGGGGCAGGTTATTGGAAACGGGAGAACCATGCAGCCAGTTCCTGAGGCGCTCGTTCTGCAGCCTTTCTGCCACCACTGTTGCACCAATAGTGCTTTCACCAAAAGTTGCATTATAGTTTGCCTGGCCCTGAACGGTAGTATTTATTTGTTTTATCTGTTCGCGGTCTCTCCATGGATTGGTACTACCGCCGGTAGCATCATAAGTGTTTGTTGCAGGCCTGTAAGTGTACGCTTTGTAAGTATATTCCTGGTTGTTTTCCAGGTAGTCGGCAAAGAAATAAGAGTATACCGCTTTAAAAGAAAGTCCTTTGATTCCGGGAACCTGGTATTCAGCATTAAAATTACTTTGAACTACGCGCCAGTCGCTACGAAACTTTCCGGAAAGCCTCTCACCAAGAAACGCATAATTCGATTCCAGATGCGGCCCAAGGTCATTCAGGTAAGCCGGATTATCATTTGCATAAGGCCTTTCCAAAGGAGTATTTCTCAATATGGCAAGCCTGGCTAGAAAATAATCATCTCCACCGGGTACACCAGGATTTTCCCTGCTTTCAATACGTCCGTTGATATCAATACCTACTTTCAGTCCATTCGCTATTTTTGCACTTACATTGGATTGAATATTTGTACGGTTAAATTTATATTCGCTGCCAAGCATGGAATTTTGAAACAGGTTAGTGGCCGAAACATAATAATTCACTTTATCGGATCCACCGTTTATGTTTACGTTCACTGAATTCTGGGGAGCTGGCTTATTCAATACATATTTTCTCCAGTCGAAACTTCTGTAAGCCGGGTCGGTTCCTGCTTTTGCTTTATCTATCTGATCCTGTGTTATATTAGTGCGTTGTGAAGCATTGGTATTAAAAATATTACTGTTTACCTGTGCATCGGCAACATAATGCAGGTAATCACCTGAATTGTTAAGTACGTTTGGAAAACGAAACCAGTCCTGATAGCCAGCGTAAGCGTTGACGTTTATATTGTTACGACCTGTGGCGCCTCTTTTTGTAGTAACCACCACTACTCCGTTTGCGGCCCTTACCCCGTATATGGCTGCAGACGCGTCTTTAAGAACAGAAATACTTTCTATATCATTAGGCGCCAGGTTATTAAACTGTCCTTCATCCTGTTGTATACCGTCAATAACATACAAAGGCGTTCCCATATTGCGTATCTGGATGGTTGCCGACGCACCGGGACGGCCATCAGGCATACGGAACGTTACTCCTGGTAATTTTCCCGCCAATCCCGTGCTCACCGTTGATCCGCCATGCACACGATCAAGGTCTTTTGCAGTAACAGTGGCAATGGAACCTGTAAGCGCTTCTTTCCTTTTTGTTCCATATCCTATTACCACCACATCGCTTAACCCCGTATTATCGGGAGACATCAAGATTTCATAATTTGCCGCTCCGTTAATAGCCTGTGTGAAGGGCTTCATGCCCACAAATGAGAATAAAATTCTTTTATCCGCAGGACTCACCTGGATAGAAAAATTACCATTCTGATCAGAAACAACAGTTTTTTTTGAATTGTCAGTAGCAACCGTTACACCATTTAATGGTTGTCCGGATGTATCCGCAATGCTGCCCGTTATAACCTTGGTATTCTGGGCATCTACAGCAAGTGAAAATAAAACCAGGGAAAGCAACAATAGCTTTGGAAGCACAAGGAACAGCCCCTTGTCATAACCCCTTTGTTTTATTTTCTGAATTAGATAATAGCAGCAATTTTTCATAATACTAGTTTTTATTAATTCTTATTTCAAAGCGTTTGGTAAATGTTGTGAGATGGTTTGGTAGTAAAGACAGCTTCTTGAAACATTGAATCAGAAGTGGCTGAATGAACATTCCGGTTTTATAAGCATTTGCGTTAATTGCTGGATGGTAACCGGATATTAAGGCGGGAGTAAGAAGTGCCTGCCTGGCAAGATTGAAAATATTAATTCTCATTGGCAAGTTAGCGTAAACGTTTACGCAAAAAAACAGAATTTTCTAATAAGTACAACATTTTGTTAAAGATATTTTTTTTTCGAGGCATTTTAGCCAGTATTAAGCTGAATTATTCTCCCGAAAATATTATTCTTTTTAAAACCATTATTTCATAAGCTGAATGTTATAAAATCATGTTTACATGAAATGCAATAATATTGCTTTGCGATACTATTATAAACCTGTTTGTAGTAGAAAGTCTTTGATTGCAATTGATGGATTTCATCCTTACTAAATATATTTTCATCCATCAACAAAATTTCAATTCGATAAATGTAAAGCCATGAAACAAAAACTTATTACCTGTTTGATGTTATTAGCGCAAACTTATTTCTTATACGCTCAACAGCCCGGATGGAAAATTGCAGGAAACAAATTAACCACACAATGGACACAGCAGGTAAATCCGGCCAGTGTGCTTCCTGAATACCCTCGTCCGCAGATGATGCGCAGCAATAACTGGGTTAACCTGAACGGACTTTGGGAATACACATTACTTCCAAAAACATCACAGGATGATTTACCAGCCTCTTACTCGGGAAACATCCTGGTTCCCTATGCAATTGAATCCGGGCTTTCGGGCGTTGCAAAAACAGTAGGTAAAGACAGTGTATTGTGGTACAGGAAAACCATAACCGTTCCTGCTACTTTTAAAAATAAAAATGCATTGCTGCATTTTGGTGCGGTTGACTGGCTTTGCGATGTATATGTAAATGGTAAAAAGGTAGGCACGCACCAGGGAGGCTATGACCCGTTTACATTTGATATAACAACAGCCTTGAAGAGAGGTACGCAACAACAAGTTACCGTAAGGGTATGGGACCCTTCCGACGACGGTCCTCAACCCCGTGGCAAGCAAATAAAGAATCCTAACGGTATCTGGTACACGCCGGTTACGGGGATCTGGCAAACTGTCTGGCTGGAGGCAGTTCCCTCAACATATATAGTTAGTACACAACAAACTCCTGATTTAGACAGGCAAAACCTGCTGGTATCTGCCCGATTACAAAATCCGCAGCCCGGAGATAAAATAAAGATATCCGCATGGGAGGGCACCCAGCAGGTTGCTGAGCAAACAATCAGTAATAATGAATCGGCCACCCTTTCAATAAAAAACGCAAAAGTATGGTCTCAGGAAAACCCTTTTTTATATGATGTAAAGGTTTCTGTTGAAAGGTCCGGTAAGATTGTAGACGAAGTTAAAAGCTATGCTGCCATCAGGAAGATATCTATTGCCCCTGATAACAACGGCATACAAAGACTGATGCTGAATAATAAGTTCGTATTTCAGTATGGTCCGCTTGACCAGGGATGGTGGCCCGATGGTTTATATACTGCACCAAGCGACGAAGCCATGAAATTCGATATCGTGAAAACAAAAGAGATGGGCTTTAATATGATACGGAAGCATGTTAAAGTAGAACCTGCCAGGTGGTATTATTACTGTGACCAGATGGGGATGCTGGTATGGCAGGATATGCCAAGCGGAGATCTTGGCAACCGCTGGGACGCACGACCATTTATTGAAGGACGGGGCACAGAGAAAGAACGCACTCCCGCATCAGAAAATATTTATCGAATGGAATGGAATGCCATCATTGACGCATTGTATAATTTTCCTTCCATTATAGTGTGGACTCCCTTCAACGAAGCATGGGGACAGTTTAAAACGGCAGAGATCGTTGACTGGACCTCCAGAAAAGATTCTTCCAGGCTCATCAACACCGCCAGCGGCGGAAACTTTTTTCCTGTGGGTGATATCATCGATCTGCATAACTATCCTGAACCTGCAATGCCCAACGGTGTAATGTTTGGCGGTAAACAAGCCGTAGTGCTGGGGGAATTTGGCGGATTGGGCCTTCCACTCCAGGGTCATACCTGGCAGGACCGTAACTGGGGTTACCAGAGTTTCGGCACCGCCGATTCCATGCTGATGAGATATACCGGCTTCATGAATGCAATTCCTGACATGATCAAAAAAGGTTTATCGGCAGCAGTATACACACAAACCACCGATGTGGAAGGTGAAGTAAACGGCCTTATGACCTATGATAGAAAAGTAATCAAGATGCCGGTGGAAAAGTTACAACAACTGCATAGCAAATTTCATGACCCTGCATTGGTTCAGATGAAGTAATTGCCTGCAGTCTTCCTGCTGCAAGTGAACGGTGGCACGAAGTCAGGGAGGAACACAAAGATTTTTTGAAGTATTTTTTTGATAGAACTTTGTGTTCCTCCGTGCCTCCCTGTCTCCGTGGTTTTATTTCTTTAAACATGCAGTAAGGATAATAAGTAGAATGAATCTTCAAAGAATAAAATGAAACCAACATGAGAATTATTTTAATAATTGTACTGGCATTTGCAAGCAGCTTTTCTTATGCCCAGACCATGGAACTGTCTATTGATACCAATTCAAAAGCTACCATCAGCCGTCATATTTACGGTCATTTCAGCGAACACCTGGGAAGATGCATCTACGATGGTTTCTGGGTAAATGAAAATTCACAGGTGCCGAAGAAAGACCGTATCAGATTAGATATCGTGGAAGCACTTAAAAAAATAAAAATACCCAACCTCCGATGGCCGGGCGGATGCTTCGCCGATGAATACCATTGGAGAGACGGAATCGGGCCAAGAGACCAGCGTCCGAAAATGGTAAACACCAACTGGGGAGGGGTAACCGAAGACAACAGCTTCGGAACCCATGAATTTTTAGAGCTTTGCAGTTTGATGGGCTGCGAACCATATATCGCCGGTAATGTTGGCAGCGGCACTGTTGAAGAAATGGCCAAATGGGTGGAATACCTCAATTTCGATGGGGTTAGTCCGATGGCTGCGTTGAGAAAACAGAATGGCCGGGCTGCTCCCTGGAAGGTAAGTTTTTGGGGAGTTGGTAACGAAAGCTGGGGCTGTGGCGGAAATATGACACCGGAATTTTATTCCGATCAATACAAACGTTATGCTACCTATGCCAGAAATTACCCGGGCTCCCCTTTAAAGAAAATTGCCAGTGGCGCCAATGCGGAAGATTATAACTGGACGGAGGTATGCATGAAAAACATCCG
>CAXSIE010000073.1:9869-15354 GCA_964237295.1 uncultured Flavihumibacter sp.
TATTACACCCTTCCTACAGGCAACTGGCGTGTAAAAGGCTCCGCTACAAAATTTGATGAGAAAGAATATTTCGCCACCATGAAAAACTGCCTGAAGATAGAAGAGCTGATTAATAAGCATTCCGCAGTTATGGACAAGTATGACCCTTCAAGGAGAGTGGCCTTGGTTGTAGATGAATGGGGTATCTGGACAGACGTTGAGCCGGGAACCAACCCGGGCTTCCTTTACCAGCAAAACAGTATGCGCGATGCATTGGTCGCAGCATCTTCTCTCAACATTTTTAACAACCATTGCGAACGCGTAAAAATGGCAGAGCTTGCGCAAACAGTCAACGTATTGCAGGCGCTGGTACTTACCGAAAAAGACAAGATGCTGCTGACGCCCACCTACCATGTATTTGACCTTTACAAAGTTCACCAGGATGCAAAATTGCTTTCCGTAAAATTTTCCAGTCCGGATTATACCGTTGGCGACCAGACGATTCCGGCAGTGAATATTTCCGCTTCGCGTGATTCATCAGGCGCAGTACATATCACCCTGGTAAATCTGGATCCTTCGAAAAAGATCACCATAAACACGTCATTGAATGAGGTTTCATGGAAAACAGCAACCGGACAAATCATTACTTCACCCAAGCTAACTGACATCAATACCTTTGATAATCCGAATAAAGTGCATATTGAAAAGTTTACCGGCGCGAAAAAGCAGGGTAATAAATTACTTGTAGAGCTTCCGGCGCAATCCATAGTGGCGCTGGAGTTGAAGTAATTCACCTGGTGGTATCGAAGTTCGAACAGTTTTATAAAAAACAAAAAGCCCCGGCTGCAAACCGGGGCTTTCAAAATCTATAATAAAACTTTATTTCACTTCCTCAAACTCAGCATCAGTAACCGTATCAGCGGCACCTTCAGCGGATTGCTGGGAACCATTACCATTACCGGTAGCACCTGTACCATCACTACCCGGCTGAGCACCACCCTGAGTAGCCTTGTACATATCTTCACTTGCTGCAGCCCATGCAGTATTCATTTCAGTAACAGCACCGTCTATAGCTGTAAGATTCTGCGATTTATGCGCTTCTTTCAGTTTAGTGAGCGCTGATTCTATCGGCGCTTTTTTGTCACCCGGAATCTTGTCACCATATTCTTTCAACTGCTTTTCTGTCTGGAAGATCAAACTGTCTGCCTGGTTGATTTTTTCAACCTTTTCTTTTGCTTCTTTATCAGTTGCTTCGTTAGCCTTGGCTTCATTCTTCATCTTTTCAATCTCTTCCTTTGTTAAACCACTACCCGCTTCAATTCGGATGTTTTGTGATTTACCGGTTCCCTTATCTTTCGCAGTAACATGTAAGATACCGTTAGCATCAATATCAAATATTACTTCAATCTGGGGTACTCCTCTTTGTGCCGGTGGAATACCATCAAGATTAAACATACCCAGGCTCTTATTCTGAGAGGCCATCGGGCGCTCACCCTGAATTACATGAATCTGAACCCCAGGCTGGTTATCGGAAGCCGTAGAAAAAGTTTCTGATTTCTTTGTAGGAATAGTGGTGTTGGAATCTATCAAACGGGTCATCACACCACCCATTGTTTCAATACCCAAACTAAGCGGAGTAACGTCTAACAGCAACACATCTTTTACTTCACCTGTCATTACTGCGCCCTGGATAGCGGCACCGATAGCTACCACTTCATCCGGGTTCACACTTCTATTTGGTTTCTTGTTAAAGAATTTCTCCACTATTTCCTGTACTTTAGGAATACGTGTTGATCCTCCAACCAATATTACTTCGTCAATCTGTGAAACCGTCATTCCCGCATCTTTAAAAGCCTGTTCACATGGTTTCAGGCAACGTTGAAACAGCGTGTCGGATAATTGTTCAAACTTAGCACGGGTAAGCTTTTTTACCAAATGCTTAGGCACGCCGTCAATAGCGGTTACATAAGGCAGGTTGATTTCTGTTTCCGAAGAAGAAGACAATTCAACTTTAGCTTTTTCAGAAGCTTCCTTCAGACGCTGTAAAGCCATAGGATCTTTACGAAGGTCTATGTTCTCTTCCTTTTTAAATTCTTCCGCCAGCCAATCCATAATCACTTTATCAAAATCATCTCCGCCAAGGTGCGTATCACCGTTAGTAGATTTAACTTCAAAAACACCATCGCCCAATTCAAGGATTGATATATCGAAAGTACCACCACCAAGGTCAAACACCGCTATTTTCTGGTCTTTGCCTCCTTTATCCAGTCCGTAAGCCAGCGCTGCTGCGGTAGGTTCATTTACAATACGCCTGACGGTAAGTCCTGCAATTTCACCGGCTTCCTTCGTTGCCTGACGCTGGGCGTCGTTAAAATATGCCGGAACAGTGATTACTGCTTCTGAAACTTCCTGACCCAGGTAATCTTCAGCCGTTTTTTTCATTTTCTGCAGGATCATGGCAGAAATTTCCTGTGGCGTATACAGTCTACCATCTATGTCAATACGAACGGTATTATTGTCACCTTTTGCAACTTTATAGCTCCAGTGACTTATTTCTTCAGTTACTTCATCGTATCTTCTGCCCATAAACCTCTTAACTGAAGTTATGGTGTTCTGCGGGTTTGTAATAGCCTGGCGTTTTGCCGGATCACCCACTTTACGCTCACCGTTTTTTAGAAAAGCAACTACAGAAGGGGTTGTACGGCGACCCTCATCATTTGCAATTACAACAGGCTCGTTACCTTCCATTACTGAAACGCAACTATTTGTTGTTCCAAGGTCAATACCTATGATTTTTCCCATGTTGTTAAGAATTTATGACATTTGTGTAGGCAATCATTATGCCATTGAGAAGGAGGTGTAAAAATGGCAGGAGAACGTAAAAAACGCTGTATTTATAAACAATTCCATGAGCCACTGAGGCAGTGCGGCAGGGATGAATGTAAAGATGTGTCACCTACATTAAATCTTCCGTGTTCCTGGCTTCCTGATTCTGTGATGATCTAACTTCTTCTGCGCTTTCCGATTTTTTAAAAGTGAAATAACGCTGGGTTACATAACTAAAACTTACCACAACAATGGTAGTAAGTATTTTGGCCACAGTAGGAAATATATTGAACTGTTCTACAAATAATTTAATAAAAATATAATTTAAAATAACACAGATAATTACCAGCAGTAAATAACGAAATAACTGAACCCTTCCCCTCAAAGTTGATCCGGTGAAAACTACATTGCTGTTTAAATAAAATCCTGTGGGGAAACTTACCGTAAAAGCCATGATAAAAGCCATAATGTGGGGTTTAATTGCAACTGGCCCCAGAAAAACAACCTGTTTATGAAGGATAAAATTATAGCTGATAAAGAATATCAGTATGTCGAGAAAAGTATTTGTTCCGCCGCATACTATATAGCGAAAAGTTTGCGGGTTTAAAATCTTTTTAAAAGGAGGATAAAAAAAATCAATAAAGGAAGTAACCTGGTTGGTCATGAAATCCAGCTTTTGTAGGTGCGAAGTTAATTATAAGTTCTGAGGATTACTATAAAGTAAAGGTGGTTTATATGTTTTCCGGATACGAAAACAGCTATGGTTGAAAAAATAAGGAAAAGTGGGTATTTTTTTCGCTGTTTTTTGATGTAGCTTTATTCCATAAACATTTTAACGCTTGATATAACCCTTAAGCCAATGTGAGGTCGCTGTTTTCAGCGGCCTTTTTTTATGTAACACTGAGCTCCACAGTAAATCGCCTCATAATCATTATGCAGGCCACTAAATAACCTCCTTTGTGTTACTTTTGCAAATCTAAAAAAACTTAATGGCCATCTCTCGATTAATAAAGGAAGCCGTACTAAAAAGCCTGTCAGCATTGTATGAGCAAACATTTTCTGAAAAAGATTTCCAGATCAACCAGACAAAGCCTGAATTTGAAGGCGACTACACTGTTGTACTTTTTTCCCTGGTAAAAAAATTAAAAAAATCACCCGATGCATTGGGTAATGAACTGGGAGCCTTCCTGGTTACAGGTTATAGCAGCTTATTTTCCACTTTCAATATTATTAAGGGATTTTTAAACCTGGTGATCTCTGATGAACAATGGTTGGGCATTCTAAGCAGCCAGTTCAATAACCCTCACTTTGGCAGGCAGGCGAAGAAAAATGAAAAGGTTGTAATTGAATATTCTTCTCCCAATACCAATAAACCGCTGCACCTCGGACATTTGCGTAATAACTTCCTTGGCCGGAGCATTGCTGAAATCTTTAATGCCAATGGATATGATATCGCCAAAACCTGTATCGTTAATGACAGGGGTATCCATATTTGTAAAAGCATGATCGCCTGGCAACTTTTTGCCGATGGGAAAACTCCGTTTACTACCAACACAAAAGGAGATCATTTTGTTGGTGAGTATTACGTAAAATTTAATGAAGCGTATAAACAACAGGTTGATGCCTTGATGGAAAAAGGAATGAATAAAGCTGAAGCTGAAAAAGAAGCACCTATAATGAAAGCGACACAGGAAATGTTGCTGCAATGGGAAGAAGGTAACGCCCAGGTTCGTGAGCTATGGAAAACAATGAACGGATGGGTTTACACCGGCTTTGATGAAACATACAAACGCATAGGAAGTGATTTCGACAGGATATATTATGAGAGTGAAATCTATCTTGACGGCAAAAGATATGTTGAAGAAGGACTTGCAAAAAATGTATTTTCAAAAAAAGAAGATGGTAGTGTCTGGATAGACCTTACGGCAGAGGGCCTTGATGAAAAATTGGTACTAAGAAAAGATGGCACTTCCGTGTACATTACGCAGGACATTGCACTTGCATCGGAAAAATATAAGGACTACAAAATGGACCAGAGCATTTTCGTGGTTGGTGATGAACAGAACTATCACATGAAAGTATTGAAGCTGATCTGTCAAAAGCTGGGAATGCCTCATGCCGGAAACATGTACCATCTATCGTATGGCATGGTGGAACTTACTACCGGCAAAATGAAAAGCCGTGAAGGAACTGTGGTAGATGCCGATGACCTTATTGCAGAGATGGTAAGCGATGCAGCAATTAAAACACAGGAATCGGGAAAGGCTGCGGATTTTACTCCGGAAGAACTAAAAGGCCTGTACGAGATGATAGGTATAGGGGCTATGAAATTTTACCTGCTTCGTGTAGATCCGAAAAAGAGAATGATTTTTAACCCGGCTGAATCTATAGACCTGCATGGTTTCACGGCTACCGCCATCCAGTATACGCATGCCAGGATTAAATCACTTTTGCGTACCGGTGATTCTTCGATGCAATCTTTGACGCAGGAAAAATTATTGCCGCTGGAAAAAGAATTGATTTTGATGCTGGAGCAGTATGCTGATCGCATTGAGGAAGCAGGCAAAGAAATGAATCCTTCTATATTGGCTATCTATATTTACGAGGTAGCGAGAAAATTTAATTCTTTTTATGATGTTCATTCTATCCTCAAAGCCGAGAGTGAGTCGAAAAAAGACTT
>CAXSIE010000074.1:0-3237 GCA_964237295.1 uncultured Flavihumibacter sp.
ACTTTTAACGCGTATGTTGGTGTACTGTTAAGTATGGTGGCCTCTTTAGATTCAGATAACCAGATTTGGAGTGGTTCCTTAAATCCGGTAGCGGTCCATTTCGCATCACCATAAAAGACAAAATATTGGTTGTTGCTGAATACTGCGTCATTGGGACCAACATCTTTTTTAAGCGGATTGTCATAAAATTTTGTAAAACTGATGCCGCCATCGGTAGAAGTGGCAACACATAATCCTGACCGGTTACTAGCATCCCTGCCCATGTAATACAGACTTATGTTTTGACCTTGTGCTGACACGGCAGCGGCATCCAGAACATTTTTTTCATCACATGTACCAACGCCTCCATGTTTAAGATTTGGATTATTTATTTGTTCAAGCCAGGGTCCGTAAGGGCTAAAGTTTACGGTGTCCTGAACAAAGGTCCCGATGTTATCATGGTAGCCATCGGCATTATTTCCCGAACCCCTCATAAACAAGCGCCATTTATTGTCAGTTGTTTGCGAAGGTTGGAGTAGGCTCACGTTAGCTGTATGAATACTTCTCCATACAGGCATCATACTCCCGATATTAAAAATCGGGTTGTGTTCATATTTTTGAAATAATGAAACAGCAGCTATGGTTGTGTCAGTTACCGTTCCGGCAGTTTCCCTTTGAGTATGATTTTTAACACAGGAAAAATTTTCAAGGACAAGAAAGAAGATCCAACAATTCCATGGCAACCGCATCATCTTATTGCGATTATTATGTAAGATAAAGACGATTGTATTAAAATCATTGTTATCATTTGATCAATATGATTATTAAATTGAGCTATGATTTATGTCTTACGCTCCAGAGACTTTTACTTTTTTGTTGGAGTTGATTTATTAAATAAGCCAGGCAATATGAACATGATTGACGAAAACCCGTTGATTTCCGTGATCGTGCCGTTTCTGAATGGCAGTGACTGGCTGATAGAAGCATTGGAAAGTGTAGAAAGGCAAACCTATTCCAATTGGGCGATCATCGTTATCGATGACGGCTCCGAGGAAAAACATAGTTTGGCTGCAAAGGATTTTTGCCATCGTAGAAAGGAAAAAATAATCTATACGGAGCATCCGGAGCATGCTAACAAAGGTGTTACCATTTCACGTAACAGCGCTATCGAAGTGAGCAAAGGCTCGTTGATCGCTTTTTTAGATGCAGATGATTACTGGTTGCCACAGAAATTATCATATCAACTTTCCTTATTTAAACAATATCCAAAAGCAGCTATGATATGTGAGGCTTCGCAATTCTGGTACAGTTGGAAGGACCCATCTGCTGAAGATGTGCAAGTGTTGATCGGCGTGCCTGCTAATAGAATTTACGATCCTCCCCAGCTGATAAAAAGATTGTACCCGTTGGGTAAAGGGCAGCCGCCATGTCCGTCCGGAACCATTATTACCAGAGAGGCTTTGGTACGTTCAAAGGCTTTTGAGCCTGTATTTTCAGGAGTTTACCAGTTATATGAAGACCAGGCATTCTTAACTAAAATATACCTGAGGGAAAGTGTTTTTATTTCGGACAAAGCAAACAACCGTTACCGTAAGAGAACTGATTCCGTGTCCTCCGCTGTTAATGATAAAAGCCGTTATGAACTGGTAAGAAATTTTTATCTTGATTGGCTGGAATCATACTTAGACCAACAACACATTACTGATAGCGAGATTACGGAGCTTATTCATTCAGCAAGAAAAAACATGAAAGGGTGATTCAATCCGGTATCGTTCTGTAATTCCGGTATTTTAAAAAAAGCAGCATTCCAAATATAAGCAGTCCGCAAGATAATCCGAGTATGGGCGCCGGAATAATAGTAACACCCCATCCGGTTATATAAGACCCGACAACATCACATAAATTAATCAGCGCCAGATAAGCTGTAAACTGAGACCCTTCCACATTTTTCCAACACAGGCCCATCAATATCGGAAAAACTGTAACGCTTAAAAATGGGTCCGCCAGATTCCAGAGGATCAAAGCCGAGCCTGAATAATAACTGTAATGCCACAAGGAATATGAACCGTTCAAAAGAATTAAAAACAGTGATATGCCCCACATCACTTTAATCTGCATTTTTTTAGCGCCTACTTTATCGGAGCTTACTCCTGCAAAGATGATGGCTATAAAAGTAATCAGGCTTCCCCAACTGCCTTGTAACAGGGAAACCGTCTTATCGGGCCATTGCAGCACATGTATTAAATGATAAGTGTAAGAGCGTATGAAGACACTTGAACAAAAATATACAAGTGATACCACAAAAAAATAGTGCAAACTTTTTTGATTGGTTATGGCAGCAAAAATTCTTTTAAACAATATTTTAAGAAGTGGATTATTAACAGGTTGCCTGGTTTGCTTTTGGCCGGGTATGTTCCATGGAACCAGTACATCACCACGTTCAAGCCTGGTAAAAAAGAACATAATCGTAAATAAGAAAAGGATGATAGTTTGCAGCAATGCAGCGCTTCTGAAACCATTTCTATGCATTATATATGATAATGCTGCTGCGCCGAATGAAGTACCCAGCAAAAAGCCACCCCTCATGCATCCATTCAGCTTTCCTCTTTCATTTAACGGAGCAATGGTGATGGCCATGGCATCTACGCTGGCAATCTGGATGGATGCGAAAACACTGTGAATGAAAAACAAAGCACTTAGAGCAGGGAGTTCTGAAAATGGATCTCGAACTATTAACAGCGCTAAAGACGCAGCAACCGCAGCTAACTGGGAAGCTACGATCCAGTGCTTTCGGTGACCCATTGCAGAATATTGAAACCTGTCTATCAGCGGTCCCCATATAAATTGAAATGTCCAGGGTAAACCAACAAGGGCGATAAATCCTCCTACTTTTTCGGAAGCAACCTGCATTCCCAGCAAATAATTAGCTAGTGCAGTTAATGCGAACCCTGCAGGAATTCCCTGCATGATATAAAGATAAAAAAAAGTAGTGTACCTGAAAGCGGCACTTTCCTGTAAAACGGGTGTTCTCATAAACAGCGTTCCTGTAATTGTAACGATAGCGGAATTGCCAGGTAGTCAACCTTTTTTAAATAAAAATGTTCGAAGATAAGAGGTTTAGTTACAAAGTATTTTATGTTCTGTATGACGTGTCGAGCTGAAGTGTTTGTTTGAACCGAAGAAGACCATGCGTTACATTAAGTTCAACTTGACACTAATAAACAATCTCCTCCCCCGCCACTTTCAGCAATAGTTCAC
>CAXSIE010000074.1:3247-13857 GCA_964237295.1 uncultured Flavihumibacter sp.
TGCCAACAACCTGTGCATCCATCTCAAATGATTTTGCCAGATTTATAATAGCTGCGGCATTGGACTTATCCGTAAAAATCTCAAGCCTGTGACCCATGTTAAAAACCTGGTACATCTCCCGGTTATCTGAACCGGAAGCCTGCCGGATAATTTTAAAGATTGCAGGGGGCTCGAATAAATTATCTTTAATGATTCTAAAATTGCCCGGCAGGTACTTCATACACTTGGTTTGTCCGCCGCCGCTGCAATGGATCAATCCATTGATAGTATCAAAATGTTCTTCCAGCAACACTTTCATTAAAGGAGCATAAGTTCTTGTAGAACTTAATAACAAATCCCCTATTGTAACATTGGAATAACCTGCTACATCAATCGTATCCGTTAACCGGTGATGACCTATATAGACAACTTCCTTATTCAGGGAATTGTCATAAGATTCTTTAAAGTTGCTGCCATAATGCCCGGATAACACATCATGACGGGCGCTGGTCAATCCATTGCTACCGATACCGCTATTGTACCTTGATTCATAAGTTGATTTACCGGAGCTGGAAACCCCGACAATTACGTTACCAGGCTGAATTTTCTCATTAGTCACCAGTTTACTTTTTGGCCAGCGCGCAGCCATGGTTCCATTAACTGCTATCGTTCTAACCACATCCCCCACGTCGGCGGTTTCGCCACCGAGGTACTCGATGTTTACTCCAAAAGTTCTCATCTGGTTGAAGAAATCCTGTGATCCGTTGATGATCTCTTCAAGTATTTCACCCGGTATTAAATTTTTATTCCTGTCGATAGTGGAAGAAAAAAGAAGGTTATTATAAATACCAACGCATAACAGGTCATCCAGATTCATTGCAATTGCATCCTGCGCAATACCCCTCCAAATGCTGAGATCACCGGTTTCCTTCCAGTATAAATAAGCAAGGATGCTTTTAGTGCCTGCTCCATCGGCATGCATAAGATTTACCCAGCTATCATCTCCAACAAGGTAATCAGCATAAATTTTACAAAAGGCGAAGGGAAACAATCCTTTGTCTAATTTTTCAGTGGCTTTATGAACATCTTCTTTTTGTGCTGAAACACCGCGTTGGGAATAAAGAGACATCTGCGATCAGAATTTGAAAAATGAAGAATAGCGCATCATCCCCAAAAATACTAAGGACCAGCGATAAATGAATAATCACTTTTTGAACTACTTTTGCAGCACTTTAAAAATCTTTAAATAAATAAAAAGACAAGGTCGTTGTTGCAGCAGCATACCTCACAATGTCCGCTTACCTGAAATGAAGGTTTATACAGAAATAACAGCGCTTCCTTATTTTAATAATGCCGTAATAACCATAGGCACTTTCGATGGTGTTCATCTTGGTCATCGAAAGATCATTGACCAGTTAAAGAAAGAAGCACAAAAAATTAATGGTGAAACGGTTATTATAACATTTTATCCGCATCCCCGGAAAGTAATAGGCTCAAAGAATCAGCTATACCTTATTAATACTCCCGAGGAAAAACAGGAATTGTTGTCGGCGCAGGGAGTTGACCACCTGGTAATCGTACCCTTCACGCAGGAATTCTCTAATCAGACAGCGAAAGATTACATTGAAAATTTCTTAATAAAATATTTTCATCCCCATACATTGATTATCGGTTATGATCACAGGTTTGGTCAGGGGCGCAAGGGCGACTTCCATTTGCTGGAACAATACGCTGCAAATAACAAGTTTCAATTAATTGAAATATCACAACACCTGTTACATGAATCAGCCATCAGCTCTACCAGGATCAGGGAAAACCTGCTTTCAGGTAACCTGGAAGCAGCCAATGAGCTACTGGGTTATGATTACTTTTTTGAAGGCATTGTTGTTGAAGGAAATAAATTAGGCAGAACGATCGGATATCCTACCGCTAACCTGCAAATCAGGGAAGCCGAGAAATTAGTACCGGGAAATGGTGTATATGCGGTGCTGGCCGAACTGAAAAATACAAAAAAAACTTCTTTAAAAGGGATGATGAATATTGGTGTCCGGCCAACTGTAGATGGAACGAAACGGGTTATTGAAGTAAACCTGCTTGAATTTAATGAAGATATTTACGGTGCAGCTTTAAAAGTATATCTCAAAAAATTTTTGAGGGGTGAACAAAAATTCAACGGATTGGACGCATTGAAAGCACAGTTGGCTAAAGACAAAGAGCAGGTTCAAAGTTTAGATTTTAATGTCGTTTAATCAGATGCAGCCTTTTGACTTCTAAGCCAGCGTCTGCGTTTTAAGACTTTTATACATCACCCGATAATTTTAAACGCAAGTTCCTTAAGCAGTGATCCATCTTTTGTTCCGGAATCATTAATGCCAATGCTTTTAAGGTTGTACTCATGCAATAGCAACACTGCTCTTTCTATACCTTCAAATGCATATTGCTTTACAGCAACAAGATAATTCTTTATAAAGAATGGCGGCACCCCGATCGCCGCGGCTATTCCCTTTTCGTCGCTTCCCAACGAGTTGAATACCATAAAACATTTACTGAAGAAGCTATAGATAGTTGGTAATATCAATTGGATAGGATAAGCTTTAGGATTTGTTTCGAAATATTGAATGATCCTGATAGCTTTTGAAAGATCTCTTTTACCAAACGCGTCCTGTAGTTCAAACATATTGTATTCCTTACTGATTCCAACAAACTTCTCTATATCGTCTTCAGTAATATTTTTCCTTTCACCAAGATTAACAGAAAGCTTTTCTATTTCTTTTTCTATCCGGCTCAGATCATTGCCTATGTGCTCTACTATTAAAACAAGCGCTTTGGGAGATAAGGTAAAACCTTTAGATCTTACTAAATCGCTGGTCCATTCTGAAAGCTGGTTGTCTCTCAGCTTTTTTGTATTAAGTACTTCAATTCCCGGCTTTTCTTTTAACGCTTTTGACAATGCGGTTCTTCCATCCAGCTTTTTTTCTTTATAAGATATTACAAAGATGGTAGAAGCAAGCGGCCTGGAGATATAATTTTCCAGTTTATCTATATCTTTCATGTGTTGTGCCTCTTTCAACAAAACCACCTGCTTTTCTGCCAACATGGGATAGCGGCAACACGCATTTACTACATCCGGCCAGTTAGCGTCCTTACCATAAAATACTGTCAGGTTAAACCCCGCTTCCGACTCGGATAAAATATGATGCTCCGCGAAATCTATAATTTTATTGATATAAAAATCTTCCTCTCCATCAATCCAATATACTTGCTTGAATACTTTTCTCTTCCAATTGCTTATTATATTTTCTGCTGACATACTCTTAACGGAAAACTGCAATTTAATGGTTAATGGTTAATTATTAATGATTAACGATGAGTGGTTAATTGTTTCAAGTATCACCCTTAATCATTACTATTTGACCATTAACCATTGTGTTAAACCGTGGAATTGATTTCAGATTGGCATGATTTTGGAAAATTGCTTAATTATCCAACAATAGGTCTTTAATTAATCACATCTATAAAACAATTTAACAATGAGTACAACTAATTATCCATCTGCCTCATCACCGAGTGAACCGCCCAGGAAAGATTATCGGGGTCTGATTATTGGTTTACTGGTTGTGGGCCTGTTAGGCACCTGGGGATACTTGCTTTATAATAATAGCAAGCATGAAGCATTGATCCAGACAAATCAGCAACAAATTGCTAAAGTATCTGACGAAAAAAGCGATTTACAAAGAAACTTCGATGCTACCCTTGTTCGTCTGGATTCAATAAGTGGAAATAATAACGAATTACAGGGAAAATTATCCGCACGTACCGGCGAGATTTCAAAATTAAAAAATGAAATACGCGGTATTCTTAATAAGAAGAACGCAACTGCCGCAGAACTTTCGCGAGCTCATACTTTAATCAATGAGTTGAACGTTAAACTTAATAACCTGGAAGAAGAAGTTGCCAAACTTACCCAGGAAAATCAAACGCTGACTACTGAAAAAGTGGCGTTGACACATGAAAAAGAACAATTATCTACAGACCTTCAAACCACTTCTACAGCTAAACAGGAATTAGAAAAAAAGGTAGATGTTGCTTCCACTCTTAACGCGTCTAATATTTCTATCACACCTATAAATGAAAAAAAGAACGGCAAAGAAGTAACTACTACAACAGCCAAGAGGGTGGATAAATTAGTGATTTCTTTTGATGTTGACAATCGTATTGCGCAATCAGGACAAACAGATGTATTTGTATGTATAACTTCCCCTGACGGTAAGGCAGTATCCGTACCTGCATTAGGATCAGGAACTTTTACAACACGTGATGAAGGGGATAAAGTTTTTACTTCAAAAGTATCTGTGGATATTGAAGCGGGTAAGCGTAAGCTTGTTT
This sequence comes from uncultured Flavihumibacter sp., assembly GCA_964237295.1. Classification (GTDB taxonomy): domain Bacteria; phylum Bacteroidota; class Bacteroidia; order Chitinophagales; family Chitinophagaceae; genus JADCRZ01. Next base: position 7,613 of record CAXSIE010000074.1, read on the forward strand.
CATTTCCCTGGAAACAAAACAGTGATTTCCAGAGAGGCAATTACAAAATTGAAATATACCATAATGGATTTAAAATCGGTGAAGGTGTAAAAGCACTTAAGAAAGGTGGTTTATTTAGTTAATTATAAATGACTAAATATAAATGATTAATTATAAATGATTAACGGATTGCGCTTGATAATAAAATTGAATCTTAAATTATCAAACACTATCCGTTAATCATTTATAATTAATCATTAATAGTTACAAAAGGGCTCTTAAGGAGGCCCGGCCTACGTGTACTGTTTTTGATGATCCCGGTTTCCTCCCTTCATATTGGATAGTTACTTCCAGGTTATTAGACAATCGTTTGGTAACATCCACATTCCACAAATAATTCTTTCCCGGCATCAATCCGTCAAGCATTATATAACTGACAGTACTGTTACTGTTAACTGCCTGATTTTTTTCACTCCTGAAATTGATGGTACTATAAGTAAATTTAGCAAGAATAGCACTACTCTGAAGAATGTTATACTTGATTTCTGAATTTAAAGCATGGGATTGATATACTTCTTGGTCATGCTCCAGATTTTTTTTATCCGTGAATTTATACCCGGTAATCAATCTGAAATTTGCTCCTTTGGTATAGCTTATCCGTGGTTCTACAGAATAAATATCCAGGTAATAATTCCGGTTATCAAATTTTGTATTTGATGTTGATAATGAATTAATGCCTTTCCTGCAGTCAATATCTGCGGATAAAGATTTAACCAGATTCAGTCTTCCCTTCAAAGCCCATTCTTCAAAACTGCGGCTTTCATACCCGTAAGTAAGCAGTGCCTTTCCATGGTTACGCGAATTGTTAAGATCAATACCCCACTTGGTACTGAACCTGTTGAATGAAAAGGAGTTTATAAAAATGGAGTTTAAAGAAATAAGGGCTGTGTCGTTAATTGCATTGATAAAAGGATTTAACTGGATAATGCCTTTGGCGATTTCTTTTTTAAATAATTGTAAAGATGATTGCAAATTCATTTTAGCCAGCAATTTTTTGATACCGGCCGATTTATAGACATTAATTACTGTTCTCGGATTCAGGCTTACACTGTAATTAAAAGTATTATAATTAGCTTTTATAAATTCATTGGTGGGTGTATAGATCCTTATATATTTAGCCTGATCCTGAAACCGGGCCAGTTCAAATTCATTAAGGCTTTGCTGGCCATCATTGTTATAATCTATCCAGGTATACTGGCCTTGTCCGGCGGGCACTTCCAGGAAGGTGAAATCTTTTTTCTGTTCCTGTCCTGCGCCTACTTCATATAAAATATTGCCAGTTAACAATCCCTTCCATTCGTTAACCTGGTATTCGGCTCGGCCTAACAAACTTTGATCGGCACTTTGGATACTGATCCCTTTTTGCAATACAGTCAGATCTCTATAAGTAACATTCAGGCGAAATTGGTGGCGCTCGTTTTTAAGCAATTCTGTAAAAAGGTTAATGTTCTGACTCCTGTCCGCTTTGGCAAGATCCTTACCCAGCGGATATTTATTACTTCTCGTAAACCAGGTTATCCCCCATTTGTTTAATTTTTTTTCAGGTGATTTAAGATACACCTGCAAGGTTTGAAAATCAAAGCTTGTAAATGAAACACTGTCTGTAAATTTATTATGGGTTTCATTATGCTCCACTATGAATGATGATCCGATAACATAATTTCGAAGCCTTGTTAATTCTCTTGAAATATCAATTGTGGGACGAAAAAAATATCCTTTTTCAGTAGTGCTGTTAAGATTAGAAAGGTTGATTTGGTTGTTTAGCCTCCAGCCTTTTATTTGTTGTACCTGTGAAATACTATTCCGGAAACCTTTAAAATCAGTTCCGCGCCGGTAACTGACAAACTGATACTTTACAGCATTTTTGCCCGCATCAGATAACTGCACCCCGGCGTTATAAATAGTTTCATTTTCCGGTAATACAATAATAGGCAAACCCCAATCCCTTGTGAATTCTACATTCCGCAATCTTTCCAATGGCTTAAACCGTGCATCTACAAATTCATAACCCGCTTCTGTTTGTAATTGCAGGTGCTTTGCAGGCGCGCCGACCTGGCGCGCATCTTTCAATTGAATTTTAACCGCATTGCCTTTATCATTGTCTTTATCTTTTTGTGAAAAAGTATTTATGTTGTAATTGCTATAACCATACTCCGTGCTTACCGAGGTATGTTTACCGATATTATAATCCAGGCCGATGCTTACCACCTGTTGCTTTTTAGGGGTAACCAGGTAGGTTGCTGCAGTAAATCTTCCCTGCTTTACGCCGTTTATTGATGCTACCCATTGATATACTTTTCCATTTGCCGCGCTCAGGTCCGGCATATAATCTCCGTAACCTTGTCCTACCTCCAGAAATGAAACGTTGTACACCGCACTATCAGGGTTAACGGAATAAATAAATACCGTATCTCTTGCGCTGCCTCCGTTATAAATGGTATCAACTTTTTTATACAAAATTTTACCGGTAGCAAAAGTATCTCTTGTTGCCACCGGATAGAATGCTTTGTTAACACTATCTCCTAATTTATTCAGGAAAAGTTTTTGAGCGGGGTCCAATGTTTGGTTAATGGGAGAATTACGGGCGTCACCATTATTAAAAATGCCGAAACGGATTTTTAATTTTTTATTCAGGTTCATTTCATCTGAAAAATACAAATTGGTGTTCAGGTAATTTCTGTCCGCATATTCGAATTCAACCTGAATACGACTGTCTTTCGTGATCATTCTTTTAGGGGTGAAACTGATTTCAGCAGTATTGTAGTTGATTACATAATCCTGGTCTTCGCCGCGCTGCATGGCCTGGCCATCTATAAAAACCCTTTCCGTGTTGGCAAGCACTACAAAAAACAGTTCATTATTGGCGCCCGTTAAGCGGTAAGGACCCTGGTTGCCTTCCAGGCCCTGAAATACATTGCGTGTGAATTTTCCTTTAGCGATTGATCCGCTTACCAGCGCCGAATTAGTGATGCCGGGAGCTATACGAGTAGTGGTTTCAAATGATGCTCCCTGTAATCGCTTATAAAAATTGAGAAAATAATTATTATTCTGCCGTATGTCTATATCTCCCAGGCTCAGCTTCCAGTCGCGCTTTTTGAATTGAAGGAAGATGCGGTCGAATTCATTAAGTTGCTGGGTGGTGCCATCGGGTTGAATCGGTATATTATTGTCTGTGATAGCTGCGGCAATTTCGATGCTGTCAGCTAAAAAGCCATTTATCTGCAGGTTAAGATTAGAAGTTACCACCGCATCCTGGCTGTTACCAAAAGAAATGCCGCGGCCAAAGCTTCCGTTATAATTAATATTTCCAAAATTAAAGAAGCGGTCCTCGTTCAGGCTTGATCCTTTATTGTACACCGAAGGGCCCAGCATAAAATTATTGCTGATGCTGTCAAAATTCAATCTTTTGGTAACGGCGTTTAATTTCATGGAGAAAACGCGGTAGTGTATCCATACACTGTCAAAGGGCAATTGATTAATCCATGTTATATGTGCATTTACATAGTCAACAACATACGCTGTTGGCGGAACGCCGGTAATCGCAACACTGTTGGGAAGGATACTGAGCGTATCCAGCTCAATTGTTTTAGTATGAGTGGAAACCAGCTTCTTTCTCAGATTAGATACATTCTTTTCTTTCGCAGGCAATTGCGCCAACGAAGACAAGGAAAGAATGCATAGGATATAAAAGACAGCCGGTTTCAAGTAAAAAGTTTAGATTCAAAGTTAGCGACTTTAAAAATTTAGTTCTATGAATTTAGGTAGCCCTGAAAGGGAGACTTTGTACCTGATTGGCAATAAAAGTCTTAAACTTAAAGTAACACTCCATTCCCATGTGTTTTAAAATCGTGTCCAGTTCTTTTGTTTTAATTAGAAATGTTATACTTCTGTGATAACTTTATACAAATTAAAGCGTTCCTTTCATATAAATATATTCTCCAAAAAATCGTCAACAATCAGTCAGACATTCTGAGAAAATATCCTTTTATGAAAACGATAAAAAACAAACACCCGTTGGTAATGAGGTGGACTCACTGGGTTAATTTTCCGGTATTGATTATCATGATCTGGACGGGGATGCTTATTTATTGGGCAGATGATGAATACTCGATCACTATTTTCGGACATACTTTTGTCCGCTTTTTTCCTGATTGGTTTTATAAATTTTTTAATATTCCCAGCCGTCTTGCTGAAGGAATGGCTTTTCATTTTCTTTTTATGTGGTTCTTTGCAGTCAATGGCTTTTTATATGTTTTGTATACTGTTATCTCAGGCGAATGGAGGCAACTTGTTCCAAACAAACACTCTTTTAAAGAAGCATGGCTTGTTGTGCTGCATGACCTGCATATAAGAAAAACATTGCCTCCCCAGGATAAATACAACGCCGCCCAGCGTATAGCATATACCAGTATTATTATCATGGGACTGGGTTCTCTCATTACCGGACTCGCTATTTATAAGCCTGTTCAGTTTTATTGGTTAACCTGGTTTTGTGGCGGCTATCATTTAGCCAGGATTGAACATTTTATTTTAACTATAGGTTACGTATTATTTTTCCTGATACACATAACTCAGGTAATACTAGCCGGATGGAACAATTTCAGATCCGTTGTTTCAGGATTTGAAGTAATTGACAAAAACCCTATTCTACCTATTAAAGCCGTAAATGAAGATGAAAAAATCAATCAGTAATACAGAAGAAAAAACGGTATCCGATAAAATAATCAAAAGGCGCAATTTTATTTCTTTTGCCGTTTTTGCCGGCTTATATGGAGCGGCCTATGGCGGATGGAAATGGCTTTACAACGCTGCGCCGGAAGAAGCGGGCATTACCGCAGAAACCAGAAAGCCTTTGCGAAGAGCGCTTAATAAAACAGAATTATTTTTTAGAAGAACATTCAGCAACAACCACCTGGTAAGAACCTATTCCAAATCAATGGCTGCAGGAAAAGTTCGTGTAAACAGTGATATAGGAATTGATGACAAAGATTTTAATCCGGAGAACTGGGTGCTTAAAGTGAATAAAAATAATGGCGATCCTTTGAAGATTACTCTTAAAGACTTAAAGAGTTTACCCAAAACAGAAATAGTGTATGATTTTAAATGTGTAGAAGGGTGGGATCAGATACAGCACTGGGGAGGCGTAAAATTCAGCGACTTTATCAAACATTATCAGTTAGAGGATCAGGCAAAGCTTCAATACGTAGGTCTTACAACGCCTAACAAGGAATATTATGTTGGTATAGATATGCCGAGTGCCATGCATCCGCAGACTTTGTTAGCGTATGAAGTTAACGATAAGCCATTACCTGCAGTACACGGATTTCCGTTACGGCTGATTATACCTGTAAAGTATGGAATAAAAAATCTAAAACGGATAGGTACCATTTCCTTCAGCAATGAACGGCCGCCTGATTACTGGGCTGAGCAGGGTTATGATTATTATTCGGGTTTATAGTCTCAGTTACCAGGATGCTTAACCCACTCGCATAGTAACTTTGCTACTGCTTCAGGGGCTTCAATCGGTAACAGGTGACCTGCATCTTTAATTTCTTCAAAAAGTACCACCTGAAGATATTTTGTAAAGATATCCTTCAGGAAACTGGTTGAAAATTTTGGGTCCTTTTCACCACTAATAATTAAAGCAGGCACAGAAACAGTTGATACCTGTGGTGAAATGTCTTCACGGCTTCCGAGCACTGTCCACCAATTCCAGGAATCATGCGAAGATCTCAGGTTATCTTCGATGGTATTTTCCGTATCAAAGCGAGACAAAGGCCGGGCAGTAATGGTGTTCAATTGATTTTCCAATGCAACGCGATTTCCATAGCTTTCAAGCATCTGTTTTCGCTCTTTATCATCAATAGGCTCCGGCGTAGGTGGAGAAGGTGCAACCAATACAAGTGATAACAGTGCCGGGGGCCGGGTAGCGGCGAGAAACAGGGCTATTTTTCCACCCATAGAATGACCCACAAGCACATATCGTTGCAGTGCAAGAGCTTTAATTACCTGATCAACTGCTATAGCAAATTCACTTACGGAAAGTTTTAATGCTTCCGGTGAATCTCCGAAGCCCGGCAAATCAATGGCAATGCACCTGAATTTATTACCAAGTGCCGCTATAACCCTGGACCATGACTGTGACGAGCCGCCAAAGTAATGCAGCAAAACAAGTGCAGGTTCTCCTTTACCAACGTCTGAAAAAT
>CAXSIE010000074.1:13867-15295 GCA_964237295.1 uncultured Flavihumibacter sp.
GATTTCAAACAATTCACCATGAGGGAAAATAGTTATCAGCCCGTATTCTTCCAGCAGCATCCGGTATGCCGCAGCTACCGGACGTGGCTTGCGGTTAAGGTCATAAAGGCCACAGGCATTAACGGTATTGTTTTTTAGAGCCAGGCCGGTATCCCAATCTATCTGGTCTATCAGGCTATACCACGTAAAGCCTAAAACAGGTACGCCGTCCGACCGCATTTTTAAAATATTTATCCATTGCTTCCACAGCCATGTAGGAGCTTCTTCCGCATTAAAAGTATTGGTTTCAGTATGCATCACCGGTTTCTTATACCGGTCGTAATATTGACGGGTTATCTGGTACCAGCCCATTACATCTTCGGCGATACAGACACTGTTGTCCGGCTTCAGGATCTTTTCGTTGCGACCGTAATAATCGTTACCCATTACCTGGTACCCCGGCGGCTCACCTTTCATGAACCAGTTATATTCTTCCTTCGTCAACCCGTTATCCATCAGGTAAATGTACACATCAGCATCCGGAGGATGGGCATATAACAGGTCTAAAGATATAAGACGTTGTTTATTGATCAGTTTTACTTCAGCCGATTGGTCTGCTTTTGCTTCATGCATGTATTCTGCCGTCTCACTTTGAATAATTATTACGTCTGGGCGGCATTCCGCTATGCTATGCGTTGCTAAAATGCTGGCTGCCACTAAATTTTTCATGGCCGTTACAAATCCCCTGTCTGATTTTAACTGCTCATTCCATAACCCATCCCTGGCACTCATTTTAGCGGTTACGTAAATTTCGTTTACCGGTGTATAATAACGTACCCAGGGATAACGTTGAGCGACAGCTTTTGCATACCTGGCAAAATGAACAGGAAACTCCGGATTTTGAAAATTGCCCAGCCATCCGGGAAGGCCGAAATGCAGCAAATCAAGAATAGGAATAATTTCCTTGTCTTTTATTTCATTCATTACCTCGTCTGCAAAACTCCAGTCGTATTTATCAAGGCCAAGATGAATTTTATAATAAGGCAGGCCATAGCGTAAAACCTTTAACCCAAGCTCACGCACCAGCTCCAGGTCTTTTCTCCAGTGATCATAATGCCCGCATTCAAGCAACTGGTCGCGCCGGGTTACCCCATTATCAATGGTAGGATAAGAACATTCAATGCCTGTAGCGAACATGAAATTCTGGGAAGAGCCACTAGGCAGGCCACTTCCGGATTTCCCCGCTGCGCCTCCATACTGGTCGCCGGCGTAATCACTGTCGCCAAGCTCTTTTTTTACAATATCGAGAAAACTATTACCTGTCATAATTATTCACTTTAAAAATCAAGTACTTTCTATATCTCAGTTGCCAGGGTGGTTGTGAGCCATAAGGCTTTTGAACCACGGAGTTATACCGTTAAATTCCAAATAATTTGCAAACAATTTTAT
>CAXSIE010000075.1:0-906 GCA_964237295.1 uncultured Flavihumibacter sp.
TTAAAAGTTTACGGACCATGCCAATATTTGCCATACCGTCGGGAAGCTCTATTACAGCCGGGTATAAATGGAAAGAAGGAAACAAACGCTGGTAATTACGGGCAATTTCAAAAGAATGATCCGAACAGTTGTTAGCAAGCAGCAACACTTCATAGATATCATGATCCAAAGCAACGCCCATATTATCTACCTGTAACCTCAAGGCTTCCAGTGTGCTGAACAGGTGCTCTGCCTCATCCCTTACCGGAACAATAACAGATACTATAAGGTTTGCCGATGGCTTAAAATGTTGAAACAATAAAGGCGCATTATTGAAGGTCTGCTCTCTTTCGACGTTCAGTTCCATCTTGTTAAATAGTTCTGCTACGTATAACTATATTGAACGAATAATGTTGACTCATGTAAAAACTTATTCTGAACCTTGATTTTCTGAATCTTGGTTTCTTGATTTTAAGATTTTCTTGAGGTTTGTGTAAAGACCATACTAATTAATAAGTCAAGTTTCAAACAATCATGGTTCACACAATAGCCGGAAAAGAAATTCCTTTAATTTTTCTATACAGGTCAACAGCATATAAATCTGTCATACCGGAAACAAAATCAAGCACGCTTTGAATTTTTGAGTAAGCATCTTGCTGCGAATGCCTGAACTGACCCGGTATCAATGCAACCAGTTTTTTATAGTAATGCGTGTCATTTTTAATCAACGCCGGAACAAATTCTTCCAGTAACCCACCCATCACTTTATATCCTGCGAGTTCTATCTGTATAACCTGCGGATGATTATAAATTTTTTCGATGGATATGTTAATGATGGCATCCCATGCTTCTTTGGCGGGTAATGGAATGGCATCGGTAAGGCTCCTGTTAAACTGGCCTGATAGAATCTGGTCCTGCTGGTTGAAA
>CAXSIE010000075.1:916-4641 GCA_964237295.1 uncultured Flavihumibacter sp.
GAAAAAGATTGTTGAGCAAAGTATGATCAGTTTATTGATGGATTTTGCCCGCAACAGGCTCACCTTTGCATCGTAATCCGATATTGACTCCAGGCGGGTTTTTAATCCGCTATCTTCACATAAGGGTAATAACAGCTCTTCCACTTTTTCATAGGATAATATTTTAAGTCGGTGTGCATCTTCTAGGTCAATGATATTATAACAGATATCATCAGCCGCTTCTACCAGAAATACCAAAGGATGTCGCTTATATACCAGAGGTGCTGCCTGCACTTGCTGCATTCCTAACAGGGTCGCGATGTTTACAAACGATTCCTGCTCCGACTGAAAAAAACCATATTTTTTCTGGTGGATGTTTTCTTTTTGTAGTCCGGCTGCGGAGGCGCACGGATATTTTATAATTGCCGCCAGGGTAGAATACGTTAAAGCAAAACCGCCGTAACCTTTACCTATATAGGGATGGATCAGTGTTCTTAAAGCGTTGGCATTTCCTTCAAAATGTGTCAGGTCGTACCATTGGTTTTCATCAAGGTCGCTTTTAAAATTTCTGCCATCGCCCTCAGTAAAATAATGGGAAATGGCTGCTTCTCCGGAATGCCCGAATGCAGGATTACCGAGGTCATGGGCAAGACATGCTGCAGCAACACAATTACCGATCTCGGTGAACATTGGAATGGTTTTGTCGATATCGGGCTGTTCTTTTTTAAGGCTATTGTAAAAGATGTTCCCCAGTGAACGGCCTACGCTGGCCACTTCCAGGCTATGGGTCAGCCTGTTGTGCACAAAAATGCTCCCCGGCAAAGGAAATACCTGTGTTTTGTTTTGTAACCTTCTGAAAGGCGAAGAAAAGATGATCCTGTCGTAATCGCGTTGAAATTGCGAACGCGCCCTGGCCTGATCTTCCGGCATATAATCTTCGCTGCCCCAACGTTGCACCGACAATAACTTTTTCCATTCCATATTTGATTGAAAGCTTGACATTATGAAAAATAAGATCCCGAAAATAACGCATAAATGTGTAGCGTGTTTTTTTAAACACAGAGATCACGGAGGAAGTAAACACAGAGATCACGGAGGCCCTCTGTGCCTTCTGTGTTTCCTTTCTCCGTGATCTCTGTGTTTAAAAAAACTTATGATGTAAAAACAATCTTTAATACGTAACATTATACTTAACTTAATACCAGCTTAAATCATCACCTGAAATGACCTTTAGCAACTTCACGATCCGTGACAATCTTGATAAAACTTACAACGATGTTTACACGCCGGAAGTGCTGAAAGCTCTTTCATCAATGGTTCAATTCAATAAAGAAATCAAGCAGGCAATGCAAGCGCGTATTCAGCGCAGGAAGGAACGCCAGCAAAATGGTATCTACGTTAACTTTCTTGAGCCCGAAACAAATATTCCCGGAACAACGATAAGGGTACAGGATGCCCGCGACGGAAAATTTGAAGGTGCTGTCATTCCTCCTGACCTTCAACGGCAGTGGATCCAGGGAACCGGTCCTGCAACCAAGCCAAACGCATCTGTTGAAAGCGGTATCCGTAATGTTGCCTATGCATTGCTTTCCGGCGCAGACGGATGGATGTTCGATGGGGAAGATGCCTTAGGACAGATTACTACAATGTCGCTCGATAACCAACGCAATCTTAAACTGGCCATTCATAAAGATCCTGTTTTTTTAAAAGTTGCGCAGCAGGTAGCTTTTGAAATGAATCGTTGGTCCCTGGAATTTTTCGGTCGTGGTATAATTACTGACTGGCAGGAACAATTGAACTTCACCACAAAAATATTTCGTGTCCGCGGCCTTCATCTTGATGATCGCCATATTTTTGAATCAGGCGATATAGCAATGGCCGCCTCTATAGTTGATATGACGATATATGTAGTTAATAATTACCGGCAACTGCAAAAGAACGGATCATCCGTTGTTTTATACCTTCCTAAAATTCAGACTGCGGGTGAATCGGCACTTTGGAATAAAATGCTCACCGCCCTTGAAAATGAATTAGGATTGGAAGTGGGAACTATAAAAGTTTACCTGCTGGTGGAACAACTCGAAGCAACTTACCAGCTGATGGAAATACGTGCTTCGTTAGGTAAACATTTCGTAGGTTATAACACCGGCCGCTGGGATTACATAAACAGCGTAGCTGATGCACTTGCATGGGACAACAATTTTATCAATCCCAACATAGAAGCCATCACCATGACTTACGGTTACATGGCCAACTACGAAGACAGGGTAAGACGTGCTGTGAACACCCCTGACCTGAACGGCAACTTCGCACTCTGGCAGGGTGGGATGGAACCCAACATACCGGTTGGTTCTGAAGCTGGTGTATCGGCAAGCATGCAAAAAGCGGTTGCAGGCGCTGAACGCGAGCAACGCGACGGAGCCTCTGGCAAATGGGTAGCCCATTGGAAGATGGTTAATATCGTGAGGCCTGTTTGGGAAAAGATGGGAGAAAAAAATCAATTGGGAAGAAAATTTCCACTACTTACTTATACACCTCAGGATGCAGAAGGTTTGCGGAAGATAGAACCTGCACCAACAACCATTCGCGGTGCACGCAACCTGATAAGCGTTGCTATACAATATGGCAACGCTTTCGGACAAGGCATGCAGGCCGCTGCTTTAAAATCGGCTGATTTCTTTGGTAATGATGATGTGCTGTACCTCATGGAAGATATGGCAACCGGTGAAATAAGATTAAGCATACTTTGGGAATGGATCCATAAAGGTGCGGTAATTACGGAAGATGATGGGGAAACCGGTGTAAAGGCAGGCACTGTTTTTACAGCGGAACTATTTAAAAAACTACTGGATGAAGAGTATAATAAATTATTGAAAGCCGGTAACAAGGATGTGTTTGATGCTTCCAAAACTACCACATTGCCTATCTCACTTGAGATAGCCCGGGTATATACTTTGAGTGATATAAAAATGCCTTGGTTTATAGATCTTTTAAATATTAACCTCAACAATCTTGATCTGGATATTGCTAAAAAAAGGATTGCGTTGTATATGGAAAAGTTTAAGCAGGATGGAACAAGGATAACACAAAATCTGGACGTACTCCAGGAATAGTGAAGTTAAAAAAAACGGAAAGAAAGTAGTACTTTTCCTATACAAACGCTCAAGCCAATGAAAAATTTATTACTGATCTTACTACTGTTCATTCAAATCCATGCTTTCTCCCAGGAAGCAGACTACCCCGTTGATCCGGCCTCCGTAGAACAACCAGGCGTACCAAAAGGTGAAATAATTAAATTTACTTTCGATCATTCAACCATTTTCCCCGGCACCTGGCGCGAATGCTGGATATATGTACCCGTTCAATACAAACCCGAAACACCGGCCTGCGTTTATATAAACCAGGATGGCATTCAATGGAAAGCCCCGACAGTTTTTGATAACCTCATTAACAGCAAAGAAATGCCGGTAACCATCGGTGTGTTTATTACGCCGGGAAGATTAAGAGCTACCGACACCGCAACAGGACTTGACCGTTTCAACAGGAGTTTCGAGTATGACGGTCTGGGTGATGCTTATGCCCGTTTTGTGCTGGAAGAAATCTTACCGGAAGTGGAGAAGCATAAAACCAGCGACGGGCGGGCTATCCGCCTTTCAAAAAACGGCAACGACCGTGCGCTCGGCGGATCAAGCAGCGGCGCTATTTGTGCGTTCACTGCCGCATGGGAACGTCCACATGAATTTTCA
>CAXSIE010000075.1:4651-11859 GCA_964237295.1 uncultured Flavihumibacter sp.
ACGCGTATTCAGCGCAATAGGTACTTATGTAGGACTTCGTGGCGGAAACATTTATTCAACACTGATACGCAAGTATGAACCTAAACCGCTGCGCGTATTTTTGCAGGATGGCGCCAATGACAATAATATTTATGCGGGCGACTGGTTTAAAGCCAACGAATCAATGGAACGTTCGCTAATCTTTGCCGGTTATGAGGTATCGCATACCTGGGGTGAAGGCGCTCATAGCGGCAAACAGGGAACGGCAATTTTTCCTTCGGTAATGAAATGGTTATGGAAAGACTGGCCAAAACCGGTGACTACCGGAACTACAAAAAATCAAATGCTCGGAGATATTTTAATTCCCGGCAAAGATTGGGAACTGGCAGGAGAAGGCTATACGTTCACTGAAGGAATAATAGCTAATGCGGCAGGAGAAGTTTTCTTCCAGGATATTCCCAATTCAAAAACTTATAAAATATCCCTTAACGGAAAAATCAGTATGCTGCCGTTGAACGCTAAAAAAAGCACCGGCACCAGTTTTGGCCCTGATGGTAAGCGTTATGTTGTGGCGGGAGAGACCAAACAGATTCTTAGCTACGACGCTTCAAATAAAGAAACAATTGTGGCAGATACCACTACCGGAAATGACCTGGTGGTTGCAAGGAATGGTAATATATATGTTACGTCTCCTGATGGTCGGGAAAAACCAAGCAAATTATACCTTATCCGTCCGAACGGGGTTAGAACAGTAGTGGATGAAGGCTTGAAATTTGCCAATGGTATTGCCTTAACGCCCGACCAGACCCAGTTGTATGTAACGGAATCGGCTTCTCACTGGGTATGGATATATAAAATACTACCGGACGGAACACTTGCTTATAAGCAGCGTTATGGATGGTTGCATGTTGCCGATACTGACGATAATGCCTGGTCCGATGGATTGAAATGCGACCGTGATGGCCGGGTATACGTTACCTCCCGGTTGGGCATACAGGTGCTTGATCAGACGGGAAGGGTAAATGCCATACTTCCCCTGCCTTCCGGGCCTTCATCCAACGTATGTTTTGGCGGTGCTGATTTTGATATGCTGTACGTTACCTGCGGAGCAAAAGTTTACCGCCGGCAGCTAAAAACGCATGGCGTAAATACTTTTGAGGCTCCGCTAAAGCCAGCCAATCCTAGATTATAAATTACTATTGGCTGCCCTCATTTACGCAGTTATCTATCTGCGCTGTTCTGATTCTGCAACAGTGGCGCTATTTGATAACAAACAAAGAAGAGGGCACCAACTGTTTGTTGATACCGGGACCCTGCCATTTAAAACTGAAGGAATCCTTACCGTCGCCTGATATTTTTGTATAAAGTTTAAAAGAATGCGCACCTGCTTTTAATTTAATTGATCCTGCTTTTTCGGAGTTCTTCTCATAACCGTAATCGGCATCTATAACCGCGGCTTCATGTATCCTGAAAAAAGCCGCCTGGCCTGACGAAATATAAAAAGTATAGTCGCCGTCAGCAGGGATATTTAAATAGCCCTCAAAACAAACCACTGATCCGGTTTTATTTTTGATGCTTTTGATCTCCGGCACGGCTGTATGACCGTTAGTTACCGGCTGCAGGTTTACAGGTGAAGGAATCCAGGGTAATGAGTTCCGGTATTGTTTCCAGCTAACTCCGTTTATGTTTTTAATATTGATATCTGCAGGAACATATTCATTGTCATAAGGTCTTGGTGAAGCGGTATCGGATCTCCGTAACTGCAGCACTTTTTCCTTCATTTGTTTTTGTAAAGATGCCATAGCGGGCAGCAATGCAAGATCTTTGATTTCTTTAGGATCATTGACAACATCATAGATCTCGAAATTATCCGCTGCATTCTTTACATCATATCTTACTCCTACATATTGATCAAACCTGATCAGCTGCATTTGTCCGCGCGTTCTTCCCCTTCGTTGGGGTTCAAATTCGGTGAATTTGGGTGTGGCTTCATTGTTTGTATATTCAACATATACAAGGCTCTTCTGCTGTTTACCCTTGCCGGTAAGCGAAGGAAGCAGCGAAACCCCATCCGACCGCACAGGCGCGGCATATCCTGCAGCATCAAGAAATGTAGGCAGCCAGTCTGAAGATATACTTGGTTCGTTAACAATCGAACCTTGCTTTATGTGGCCGGGCCATCTGGCAATGGTGGGCATTCTCACGCCACCTTCCCAGCAATCACGTTTGATGCCATCATAAGGTCCATAACTCGAGAAGAATGTAGGAACAACGGGAACAAACTGTTTAGGAAGGTAAGACTCAATTGAAGGACCGTTATCGGAAGTAAAAACCAGCAGCGTATTATCATCGATCTTTAGGTCTTTAAGCAATTGTGCAAGGTCTCCAATGGCATCGTCTAAACGACGGTTGATGGTTGCATATCTTTTATAGGTGTCAGGCCAGGGTACTTCCGGGGTGGACGGATTTTTATCGTCATCATAAGTGGCATTTGCGTAATCAGGATGCACCCAGGAATCAACATTGCCTGATGCGGTGCTGATCATATTACCCGGTTTGCCCAGCCATTGCATACCACCCTTTAAACCTTTGCCGGTTGGATAAACTTGTGTGGGCAATTCTAAAACCGCATGCGGAAGATCGTAAGCAAGGTATAAAAAGAAAGGTGTATTATTCGTATTTTCCTTTTCAAAATCCACCATCCATTTTTTTGCCGCCGCGGTCCAGAGATCACCGGTATAGCATTTATCCAATGACTCTGTGATATTGGTGCGGTTATCCCATACTTCCTTCTTACCCCTGTAGATACCTTCTTTCGGATAATGTTCATGACCATCGCTATGCCGCATATAACCCAAGTAATAATCAAATCCGCGGTTAAGCGGGTGCGCCGGCCAATCAGGACCGGGGTTGGTTCCCTGCAACCCCCATTTGCCAATTGCTGCGGTTGTATAACCTGCAGCCTTAAGAACATTTGCTATATTATAATTATCTTCAAGTGCCTTATCAAACTGGTTGTCTCGAACGTTTGCATGTCCCTGGTTAACACCGAGTAACAGTGATGCTCTGGATGGTGCACATACGGGAGCATTACAATAGTTCTGCGTAAGTCTTGCTCCCTGGGCGGCTATCATATCAATATTGGGAGTCAGCTCCCAGGGCTGACTTCTTTTATTGTTTTTTCTTCTTTCATTCTGAAAAAACACACCGATATCTCCTACACCCAGGTCATCGGTAAGTATGAATATGATGTTGGGTTTCTTTTTACCAGGAATTTGATGTGCCGACTGGGTTTCTAAAGCAGTCCAAAGGAAAAGTGTACACATGATTGTACTTACAGCCCATCTTTTCATACTAAACATTTAATAGGGGAAGTATGCAGTATATGTTGCATTTGTGCAAAGATATGGCCCTGAAACTTATTACATAGACGATGACTTAAGAAGATTGAACTAATTTAACTGAGTTGCTGCGTTCATTTTGAAATTAAGGCCCCTGAGCTTTGTAGATTGACTGTGCGAAAAGAATTTCAATCAATCATAATCAGTAATATTGCTTATCCAAAAACAATGATCTAAAAGCTCCATGTAAGCCGATGAAAAAGTTAACCATTGCCCGTTCATGCCGCATCTTAAAGCTGGCAGTATTACTGTTTTTTATATGTTGCGGTGCTGTTTCAGCCAAAGGTCCCCAACGGTTGCTGGTATTCAGCAAAACCGCCCAGTTCAGGCATAAGGAAGGCATTGCTGCCGGTAAATCAGCGATTCTGCAAATGGGAAAAGAAAACCAATTCGGTGTGGATACTACGGAAGATGCCGGTGTTTTCACTCCGGAAAACCTTAAAAAATATGCTGCTGTGGTTTTCTTAAGCACTACCGGTGATGTTCTGGACGATACCCAGCAGGCCGCTTTTCAACAATATATTAAATCGGGCGGCGGATTTATGGGCATACATTCGGCTACCGATACAGAATACGACTGGCCCTGGTATGGAGAATTGGTGGGCGCTTATTTTGGAAGCCATCCGGCGCAGCAGGAAGCCGTTTTTAATGTTGTAGACCAGAACAATATTGCCACCCGGCACCTTCCCAAAGCCTGGAAAAGAAAAGATGAGTTGTATAATTTTAAATGGATAGGGGAGGGTTTGCACATCCTGATAAAAATTGATGAGAACAGTTATACAGGTGGCAAGAACGGCGATTATCATCCCATGTGCTGGTATCATAATTTTGAAGGCGGCAGGGCTTTTTACACTGAATTGGGCCATGACAATAAATCGTTCGAAGATCCGCTTTATCTTAAACATATTCTCGGTGGAATTGAATATGCCATGGGCAAAAAACCGGATGCACTATTGAAATCCTGATCCTGAAAAATTCCTAATAATAATAAGAACTGTTTATCGTGAAAAAAAAATTCGTAATAACAGCCCTGGTGGCAACTTCCATCCTGGTGTATACCTGTTCCACCGTAAAGAAGGCTGCAAAGGATAATGCCATTGCAGCAACGGAAACAAAACCTGTATTCAATCCAACGCCATCAGGTGTTTACCTGTCACCGCAGGAAAGCATGAAGACCATGCATCTTGCAAAAGGATACCACCTGGAACTGGTTGCCAGCGAACCCATGATCAAAGAGCCCGTAGCAATAGCATGGGATGGTAATGCAAGGATGTATGTAGCGGAGATGCTTACTTATATGCAGGACGCGGATGCAACCGGCGAGCAGCAACCCAAGAGCCGTATTTCGCTGCTGGAAGATACTGACAATGACGGTAAAATGGATAAAAGCACTGTCTTCGTAGATAACCTTTTACTCCCAAGAATGATTCAATGTGTAAATCATGAGTTGCTGGTGAACGAAACGAACACCGTTACAATAACAAGCTATACGGATACCAACGGCGACGGAAAAGCCGATGTTAAAAAGATTGTTTACCAGAATGAAAAATATAAAGCCAGTGATGCCAATATGGAACACCAGCGCAGCGGTCTGGACTGGAATATAGATAACTGGATGTACATGACTTACGAACCGGTGCGTTTACGGTATACCAACGGAACCATGCAGGTAGATACTATTCCCAGCGGAGCAGGTGGCGGCCAGTGGGGATTAACCCACGATAATTACGGGCGTTTGTATTACTCAAGCGCAGGCGGCGAAACACCGGCGCTAAGTTTTCAAATCAATCCCATGTATGGAAAGCTTGATTATCCCGACCAGTTCAGTCCGGAGTTCCAGGAGGTATGGCCTATCATGGCAACTCCGGATGTTGAGGGCGGTAATAAGCGCTTAAACCCTAATAATACGCTTAATCATTTTACTGCCTGCTGTGGCCAGTCCATTTACAGGGGTGACAGGCTTCCACAGGATCTTGTAGGGGATTATATACTTTGCGAACCAGTTGCCAGAATAATCCGACGCGCTAAAGTTATTGATCTTAAAGGAAAGATTGTTATGCAGAATAATTACTATCGTTCCGAATTCATTTCTTCATCCGATATGAACTTCAGGCCGGTAAACAGCGCCACGGGTCCGGATGGTAATTTGTACATAGTAGACATGCATCGGGGTATTATTCAGCAGGGCAACTGGACCCGCCCAGGATCTTTTCTGCGTAATAAAATTGACAGTCTAGGCCTTGCGAAGAACGTTGGTCACGGGCGTATATACAGGGTTGTCAATGATGAGTTTAAAAGAGGTCCCAAGCCAAACATGCTTAACGAATCAACCAGTACCCTTGTTGGCTACCTGGGCCATCCAAACGGCTGGTGGCGCGACAATGCACAGAAACTGATCATAGTGCGGAATGATAAATCGGTTGTTCCCGCCTTGAAAGCCATGGCTATGGCACAGCCGTCAGGCACTGCTGATGACAGCGGGCACCTCGCACGCATACATGCTTTATCGGATGCCCATCCGCAGGTAAGAAAAACGGCTGTCTGGATCAGTGAATCGTATCTTAAAAAAGATGACACACAATTAATTAATGAGCTTGCTGCGCTGAAAGCGGATGCTGATTATGATGTAAGGCAGCAATTGCTGTTGTCTTTAAACAGCAGCAAGTCTGACAAAATAAAGGCAATTTATACAGATATATTAAATCAGAACCCTTCTAATGAGATGGTGTTAGCTACCAGAAAGGCAATTGAAAGAAATGAAGATGTAAGGATGTTTGGCAGCAGGTTAGGGTCAATGGCTGCGGCCGACAGAACCCTGATTTTAAATGGCGCTGCCATCTTTAAATCATTATGCGCCAGTTGCCATGGTGCTGATGGTAAAGGACTGGCAATAGGTGGCGCAGGTCTTGCTGCACCTCCTTTAGCCGGATCAAAAGTTTTGAACTACCAGGAAAAGAATACGCCCATAAGGATATTATTACATGGCTTAAGCGGACCGGTTGATGGTAAATCTTATCCAAGTGTAATGCCGGCTATGGGTGCTAATAGCGATGAATGGATTGCATCCGTAGTAAGTTATATTCGTTATGAATTGGGAACAGGCGCCCGTAACAGGCAGGTTTCACCTGTAGTAAAAGCGGAAGAAGTAAAAAAAATCCGGGATGAAAACGCAGGCAGAAGCAAAGCCTGGACAAGTGCCGAACTGGAAGATAAGAGCAAAGTGGAAAACCCACCGGCGCAGAGTGGAACTAAATAGTTTTTAAGCATGGCCACAATTACGCGAAGGCACTAATATACAGGAAGATGATTTTTGTTTTATTTAGTGCTGCGTGTATTTGTGGCATTATCATTAGTGAGGTTATGAATAATTTAAAGAACTGGTATGAAATAGAAAATCCCGGCCAGCTCGATTCACCAGCGTTACTCATATATCTGCAGCGTGTAAAAGACAACATCAATACTGCAATTAATATGATTGACGATGTTTCCCGACTCCGGCCTCATATTAAAACCCATAAATCCAAAGAGGCCGTTTTGTTATGCATGGAAGCCGGCATAATGAAATTCAAATGCGCCACCATTGCAGAAGCCGAACTGCTGGCGCTATGCGAAGCGCCCGATATATTGCTCGCCTATCAGCCATCAATGCCTAAACTGGATAGATTGTTACACCTTATTAAACAATATCCGAAATCGGTATTTTCCTGTTTGACGGATAACCTGGATTCGGCAACAAATATTTCTGAAAAAGCAATTGCTCATAATATTGTTATTCCGGTATTTCTTGACCTGAATGTTGGAATGAACAGGACCGGCATCAAACCGGGT
>CAXSIE010000075.1:11875-15282 GCA_964237295.1 uncultured Flavihumibacter sp.
GCAGCCATAGCACTATACGTTGCCTGCAAAGCACTAAAAGGTCTGGAACTGATGGGTCTTCACGCGTACGATGGCCATATACACGCCAGTGACATTGCAGAACGCACCAGATTATGCGAAGCAGCTTATGAACCGGTGGATAAAATGAAAAATTTGCTGATAGAAGCCAGCTTCCGCGTGCCGGTTATTGTAGCAGGAGGTTCTCCCGGTTTTCCTGTCTATGCTAAAATTAAAGACATTGAATGCAGCCCTGGCACATTTGTGTTTTGGGATAAAAGTTACCTTGATTTATTTCCCGACCAGCATTTCCATCCGGCAGCACTGGTTCTTGCAAGGGTGATATCATTACCGGGCGAAACTACGCTCTGTCTTGACCTGGGGCATAAATCCATTGCAGCTGAAAATAATTTATATCACCGCGTATCGTTTCTTAATGCGCCGGAACTTGTTTTAATTAGCCAGAGTGAGGAACACCTGGTTGCTGATGCAGGCATCGGTCATTCCTGGAAAGTGGGTGATATATTGTTTGGATTACCCATGCATATCTGTCCAACATGCGCGCTATATGATACAGCCAGCATTGTAGAAAATGGTGTTATTACAGGCACCTGGAATATTAGCGCAAGGGACAGGAAAATAAATTTTTAGCCGGATATCAATCTTACCCTGACGCAGTCAATGAACATAACACCACTATATTTTATCGCAAAACTTTACAATCTGTTATTAAATTCGCATAGGAACCTATTTTAATCAGAAGGCCCTGAAATTTAAAACAAGATCTAAGTATTTATTTATGGATGCATATAACCGTAAGCAGGAAATAGTCAATGGCCTGATACATGGTTTGGGAATGGTCTTTGGTATCAGCGGATTACCGGTTTTAACAGGAATTGCAACTGCGCATGGAAATACCCTCGGCATAATTGGCAGCGGTATATACGGCTTTTGTTATTTGCTTCTTTTTACAAATTCAACAGTATACCATATAGCACGTGAAACAGAAGTTAAACAGGTTTTCAAGATTCTGGATCATATCAGCATATACTTCCTTATTTCCGGCACTTACACTCCTTTCTTATTGGTTTATATGAATGATTCATTCGGAATTTCACTGCTGGTAATTTTATGGGGACTTACACTGATAGGGATTTTTTTTAAAATCAAATTCACCGGGAAGATGGAAGCTATCTCCACTGTTATTTATATTATTATGGGTTTAATAATGCTGGTGGGTGGTAAAAGGTTTTTTAACTACCTTCCTGAACCCGTGGTTATTTTTGTTTGCATTGGAATGCTATTGTACTTAGTAGGAGTCTTTTTTTATGTCTGGGATAAATACCTGTATACCCATGCAGTATGGCATTCCCTGGTGTTATCTGCAGCTATTTGTCATTATATAGCGGTACTGCTAGCCATCTGATCCCCTTACTATAAAAGGAACAATGTGATTCTTAGCATAATAGTGCCTTTAAGACCTTGATTAAGCAATTATAATCTAATGGTTTACCTATATGAGTTTATAAGGGTTATCTATTAATTTAAAGGGGTCTTACTCGTTTCCTGAAAGTAATATTTACCTTGCTATAACTTGGAAGGCATTGAAACCAGGGGTAAAAAATTGCTTTCTTAATCTTTTTCTTTAGCTTGGAAATGAAATTACCGTTTACCAAAAATGGAACATTTTGTAGTTGACAAATGCAGTATAAAAGATTCACGTGAAAACTGAACCTACACGATTTTGATTTCTTGTTGAATTAATTGCTATTTTAAACATTAATACTAATTCTACGCAAATACTACCGGAAATAGGTGAAATGCCCACTAAAAATAAAGATTTCCACTCTTTACGGCAATGTTATAGATACATCAAAGAAAATACACATGAAGGTATCTGGATGGTTGATGTAATGGGTATTACTACTTATGTTAACGAACGTATTGCCTGGATGCTAGGCACACGCGTGGAAGACATCAAAGATAAAACGGCATTTGATTTCTTTTTTGAAGAAGATTATGAAGCGGCCTTCCAGGTATCAGCCAGGTGCTCCAGCAGAATCAAGGAAGAACTGGATTTCCGTTTACGGAAGATTGATGGAACGGAACTCTGGGCTCATATTACAATTGCGCCAATAGAAGATAAAAAGGGAAATTTCAAAGGGTCAATAGGATTGCTTACAGACATAACGGAAACAAGAAAAATCCAGCAGGCTTTGAACGAGTCTGAAGAGCAGTACCGTATTTTTTTTAATCAGGAACTTGTTGGGGCAGTAGAGGTAGCACCGTTTAGCGGTAAAATTCTTGCAGCGAATAACAGGGCATGTGAAATATTTGGTTATACAAATGAGGAAATAACACAAATAACAATTTTTGAGCTTACTTATATAGATGACCAGCACAAACACCTGGAAGATTATTCCCGCCTTTCTTCAGCAGAAATTCCATCTTACACCACTGAAAAACGCTATGTTAAAAAAGACGGTTCTGTTATCTGGGCTAATGTTACCATTGGGATGGTAAATAACAGTAAAGGTATCCCTTTGCATACTGCAGCAATCATTGTAGATATTACTGAAAGTAAATTATTGCAAAGAAAATTATTAAAAAGAACGGAAATAAGGCAGAAAAGTCTTACTAAAGCAATAATTAAAGGACAGGAAAAGGAACGTCAGCTTATAGGTCAGGAACTACATGACAATATTAACCAGGTTCTGGCAGTAATTAAATTGTATAATGAGGCAAGTTTAACCGACGAAGAGGGTCGTGAAAGATTCATACAAAAATCAATCAAGTATTTAAACGATTGTATGAAGGAAATAAGAAAGATCTCAAAATCGCTGGTTATTCCGAATTTTGATGCGATTTCACTGGTAGACTCTGTAAATGATTTAATCAGCTCTATCAATTCAACTAATAAACTCAATATAATATTAACTGATGGAATTAATGATGCCATTTTAGGCGAAGAAATAACTATAGCTGCTTACAGGGTTATTCAGGAACATCTATCAAATGTTTTAAAACACGCGGAAGCTTCGGAGATAAAAATTACTATTACGATGTTAAAGGACATCCTGAGCATTGAAATTGTTGATAATGGGAAAGGATTTAATTTCAATAAAAAGAGAAAGGGCATAGGAATTACAAACATGATCAGCAGAGTGGATGCAGTGAATGGACAGATAGAGTTTAAGACAGAAAAAGGAAAAGGCTGTACTATGATAGTGAAATTCTTTATAAATATTTCGATAGGTTAAACCAGTGTTATAGTAATCGTAATTTAAAGTATCGCCTATCAGTTGTTCACATTAAATTTTAACCACAGAGAAAGACCTGACAAAATTCAGCCAGTCAAAACGTGATTTTATGCGCGGCTAAACACTATGTTGGTTTTAAGCTGCTTTCGT
>CAXSIE010000076.1:0-2403 GCA_964237295.1 uncultured Flavihumibacter sp.
AATAATAGGCATTAAGCTTTGCGGAATCACCCGGAACATCATCAAACCTGTTTTTTACAAATTTAAAAAGGTTAAGGTTGATCAAACGGTTGAGCGAAAGATTGTGATCAGTTCTGTTGTATACATCACGCGGACTAAACTGAAGCGCCTGTTCAAAAAGCTTGGGTTTAAAAACCTGCCTTTTGTCAACCACATAATATCCTTTATAAAAATTGGCATTAGCTTTATTGGTATCTGAGCCGGCACTAAGGCTGTACTGGGTGAATACAAATACATCATTAATAGTAAATATCCTTTTTCCTTCCCTGGGAGTTCCCCGTTTTACATCCACGTACATATTAACCTGGTGATCTCCATTGTTAGTATCTGCTCTTATAATAAGAAAATCAGGATTGAAATAATAAAAGCCATTTTCTTTAAGATAATTATCTATTCTTATTCTTTCAGCTTTAATAATTTCCAGATTAAAAGGCTTGCCAACTTTTAAAAAAGATTCCGATGCAATGCTGTCTATTGCGGCCGTAAGCTCGGTGCTATCAGCCTGAAAGTGTACTTCCCTTATAGTGTACTGGTCATTTGTTTGTATGGTATACTGCGCAGTTGCCCGCTTGCTTTTAACAACAGTGTCACCTTTAACATCAACCTGAAAAAATCCTTTATTTTCAAGATTGTTATCAAGTATCTTAACATTTTTATCAAGATTAAGATCACTTACAAGAACAGGCGGCTCACCAAACTTTCTTTTTAACAATGCAGCCGGGGAGTTTTTCTTTTTTGGATGGCCTGCTATATTGTAAGCAAACAGTTTTATTCTTAATCCGAGTATGGAACTATTTGGTTTCGGACGGGTTAGCGTACCCAATTCGGCTTTTAAAATTTTTTTCTGTTTTTTATTCAACTTAGGGCCTTCAAGTTGCACTTTTGATCCCACATATAATGACTCACCTGCAGGAAGGTATTTTGTATTACTGCAAGCGCTCATACCTAACAAAAATGAGCAGCTGATAAAATAATACAATATTTTTAAATTACCTGCCTCTTTAATCATTGGTGGTGTCATTCGTGGTTTTAATTTCTTTTTTCCGGTCATCGGCATCCTGTTTCTTAATCTCCTGCCTGATATTCCTTTTTTCTTCACGCTGCTTCTTAGTTAAAAATATTTGCTTGAATTTGTTGTAATCAACACTAAGAACGAAACCAACACCTGTTTCAATAATATACCCTTCAAGCACACCTTCATATTCGTTTTTCCTGTAAGCCCTTAAAGCATAGCGGCCGTCTTTGCTGAGCTTGTAATCTACCGAAACATTACCTGCAAGATTACTGGTTTGGTTTTTTGCACCCGGTGTGCTGGATTGTGTACCTTGCAACTCAAAGCTGCTGCCTATGCTGACAGTTAAACGATCATTCAGCAGGCGCTTTGATAATGCCACATTAAGATCTGTTCTTGTTTGCTTTTCTCCGGTAGAATAATCGCTTGAGGTTGATGCAACATCAAAATTAATATCAACTCCCTTGATAAGGTCGGATGCAAGGTTATTTAACTGTTCGGTTAATAGCTGGCTTACACTCTGACGTGCAAAACTTTCCGCTGAAAAACCATCCCCGCTGCTGGCAAAAGGATTTTCTGTGATGAACCTACCCAGTAATAACAAGGCGAATACCTGTTTATTCAACTCGGATGGCTCCTGTTTTATCAGCGCTAATTTGTTTTCAATAATACTTAATTCTGTTTTGCCGAGGTTGTAACTTTTACCTTCAGGCAGCACTATATCAAAGCTAAGATCGGGTTTTAACAATTCGCCTTTCATGATAAGGTCAACTTCAAAGGGCAGTTTTTGCCTGAAATAATTAGCATTCTCGTTAGCGCTTAATTCAGCGCTTACAAGATCCAAAGCGGGCGTATTGGCTATATACACAGCAGTAATATTGATGTTTGCTTTAGTGGGCTCTCCTGTCCATACGATAGTGCTGCCCTTTTGGATATCGAACCTTCTGTGCAAAAAATTAAAAGACAAATCATAAGCGCCTTGTTCAATCTCGTAAGAGCCGGCGAGGTTTATTTTTCCGCTGGGATCAATACCGCCACTTAAAGCTGCCTCGCCTTGTATTTTTAAGAAGTCGCCATTTCCTTCATCAACAATTAAATTGAATTCTGCATTTTTATCTATGTTGATATTGATGGCTATATCCATACCAAGCACATCAGATTTATTAATAGAATCATACTTTGCCATAAAAAGCGAATCATTCGGTTTGGCATCCATATCAACAAACTCCACTATGCCATCTCTTGCTTCAACACCAGGTTCCTTTTGTGGAAGCACTACACTCAGCTTGGTTTGATCATTTATAGTCAGCGCTCCGTCTACGGATGGTTTTATCTGGGTGCCTTTAATTTTG
>CAXSIE010000076.1:2420-14929 GCA_964237295.1 uncultured Flavihumibacter sp.
CTGAATTGTTTGTTGAATCTGTAATGGTGAAGGTGTCGAACTTAACTCCATCATCAACGATCTTGATACTTTCATCATCAATTCTGAAATAGCTGTTTAACATGCTCAGGTTAAAGGCCGCCTTTTTAAAATCCAGGTTTCCGGTTACTGAAGGAACTTTGGGTGTTCCGTTCACTGCAAACTTGCCGGTAATCATACCGGATGAATTTCTGATAGCTCCCATTGACGCACCTTCCATTGTATTCAGAAGAATCTGCCGGATATCAAGATTCATATCAAAACTGCTGCTGTCATTTGGCCTTACATAATAATTACCTGTCAGTTGAACATCATTCCCATGACCATCAATTTTTACATCAGCCGCAAAAGTATTGGCAACCGTATTGTTTACTTTTAAATTTATGTTGCCAATGGTATCTTTCTTAATATTAACGTCAGACACAGTAAGGTCGCTGGTAAACGTTGGTTGCTTGGTAAGATCGTTTAGGACCACTTTACCGTTTAAAGTTCCATCCACCGGAAGTGAATCGGAAACCACAAAGTTTGCTAATGTAGCCACTTTAAAATTTGCAAACTTAACCTCCATAGGAGCGTTTGTTTCCTGTGATAAGCTGTTAATGCTTAATTGCTGGTTGTTCCGGCTCACCACAAAATTGCGTGCATTGATATCTGTTTTTAAAATGGAGATCTGGTTATCTCCGGGCACTGACCATGCATCATAATTCAACAGTAGATCCTGGGGTTTTAAAGAAAAAACATAATCTCCGGGTTTAGGTTGTTTGAATAAGGCACTGACACGGTATTTATTCCTGGAAGCTTTATCCTGGATATTAAGGTCGAAATCCACCTGGTTGTTAGCAATGCTGGCATTGAATGACGTATTATATAAAGCGATGCTTTTACCGCTGGTAACCTGCTGAACCTTTGTGGTAACAACAATTGCATTATCTTTTGTTACTGCCTGTAACTGAAGTTTTTCAACATGGTTGGTACCATATATAATATTGGGTGCCAGCAGATTCATTTGCCAGCCATCCGTATTTGAAAATTTTCCATCGAAATTCATTGTTTCCAATCTTTCCAGCTCAGGCAAAAAAGATTTTAAAAGAGGCTTGTTAATGATGTTCCCGGAAAAAGTAAAATTGTACGGATCAATTTTAACAGCCTTGGCACTGTCTGACATTATCGCAAAATAAGGGTGCACTGCCTGTTGAAATACACTTCCCATTTGGGTAAGCTTGTAATTGCCCTGTAGTTGAAAATTTATAGCATCAGCAGTTAGCCGGAGAAACTGTCCGCCGCTGTTAGAGCCGGAAGACAACTGAACGGTATCCAGTTCAATCCGCTGGGAATTTTTTATAAGTAATGATTTTAATACAAGCAGGTCGCCCTGGAGGTGATCGGGATCCGTAACAGGAAAATTACCGGTTATCTGGCCACGGTAAATGATAGAATCGGTGGTAAGATGAAGCGGAAAAGTTTTAATGCTGTCAATATTTGCCGTAAGGTTTATTGCCGGGTATTTATCGCGGAGGTTCCCGCTTGCATCAAAAGAAAAATCAATGTTGGGATCATGGATGGAAGCCTTTGCAGTGAGGTTCTGATTTGCAATGCTGGCTGTTAACTGAAGATTCTTATAATTGTATTTTTTAACAATTGCCGATTGTATAACGCCGTTAATAGACGCATAGCCGTCTTGGGATCGTAACCTCTTCCTTTTGCAATAAAATGAGCACTAAGGGTACCAAAGTTCTGTGAATTTTTCAGGATGGTGCCCAGGTTAAGGTTACGTGTTTCAACTGCCACATTATACTGACTTTTTTTAGCATCGGAAGGTTGCTTCACGGAGCCTTTAATTCTTATTGATCCCGAAGTAGAATTGATAATCAGGTCCGGATTGAGGTTATTCATGCCGCCGGTTATTTTACCGCTGATCCTGATGCCTTCAGGGATTGCGATGCTTTTTGGCAGGGAGCCTTTTGGAGCAAGCAGGGTTATATCCCTTCTTGAAGTATTCAATTCAGTGATCACCAGGTCGGCGCCTATTTTTTTCATGTCGGGCAAGCCGTTAATGGTACCATGAATATTAAGTTTGGTATCCTGAAAACCTTGTAATTGTAAACTTTCTACCTGCAGTCGCGCTACGCTGCCGGAAAGTTTGCCATTTAGAATAAGGCTGCTGTTAGGGTTGGCAAAAGCCGGCTGTGCTTTTAAAGAGGGCACAAAAGTAAGGATATCTTTAACCTGGATTTTACTATTGTTCAGGTCAACGTTCATTTGTAAAGCACCGATATTGGTTTTCAGGGCATTAATAGAAGGATAGTGCAAAACAACAGACCTTTTTAATTCCGTACCCGGTGTTTGAAGGAGAAGGTTTTTTAAATAAGCTTCGTTGTTAGCGTAGAGGAAATCTGATTCCCATTTATTAAGCTGGAAACCACTTTGCTCTTTTAATTCGCCTCTTTTAATGCTTCCCGAAATTGAATCTTTGGTATATAAAAGGTTATCAAGATGTAATGTTACATCATCCGCCTTTAAATGGGCGAAGTCCATTCCGGCATGTTGTTTAGGCTTGCTATCATCATCAAACTGAAGATTGTTATCATTAAGCCGTATAGCTGCTACTTTTACACGCCAGCCTGTTTCCGGCTGACTTTGGAGTTCCATGGTTGTCTCCTTCTTCACTATGGCTGCCTGTTCTTTTTTTCCAAGCCTGATTGCAGCGATGGTTTTATCCAGTTCAATATTTTTAAGGTCAATGACTTGGTTTTCCAGGTCTAACTTGTTTATATTAAGATCCAGCTTTCCAAGATTCAGGGAACTATACATAGCGGAAACATCATTACCATAATCAACTACCATATCGCTTAATAATATTCTCCGGAGATTCAACTGCATGGGGGAAGATGCTTTGGCCTTGTCGGCTGCAACATCCTTTGCTATTGGTTCCGGTTGAACAAGCGGTTTCGACTGGCGTATCTTAGCTATAAGACCTTCTATCTTTGTAACAGGTATATCGAATCGCTGGCGATTTAAATCAAACTTATCAATATTGGTTTCAAAATGTTTAAAAAAAACATCCATATCATTGCCGGTAATCACATCTTTATAAACCAATCTTATCTTGTCCAGCTGAACATATTTTATATTAATATTCAGAGATGATGTATCTGCTTTATGTTCAGGTTTTTTTTCCTTTGAAGCAAAAGCATCCACTATGTACTGAAAATTAAAAGCAGTGTCGGGAAGAACTCTTGACACCTTAGCTGTGAGCTGGTTGAGCTTTATGTTGTTTACCTCTATCTCATTATGCAATAACTTCAGCATACTGATATCTACCTTAAGACTGCCACCGTACAGCAAGGTATCCTTCTTCCTGTCTTCCAGGTAGATGTTTTCAATAACAATATTTTTAGGGAAACCTATATAAAGACGGCCAATCTCAACCTTTGTCCCGATCTTCTTTTCAAGATAAGCAGTAGCTTTTTTTACAATAAAATTTTGGGCGGGAGGTGTTTGTATTACTATCAGCAGCGTTATCACCAGTAATACAATGATAAGAACGGTTTTTAAAAGAATACGGCCGATTCTGCCTAGGATACTTCTTGATTTATTTGGTTTCTTTTCTGAGGTCATAGTATATTGCTTCAATTCATGCCAACAAACTGATAGTAAAATAATAACTCCGGTTCATTAGATTATCGTATGTAAATAGTAGAAAAATTTCCCCATTCTTCAAATTGACATACGATAAGTCGTTTTCTTAATTTTTTAACGAAGGTCGGGAAACTATGCCTTACAATAAACTTATTACCGAATTGTTTGATTTTTCAAGGCACTCAATTAACTGGAATGGTTCAATAATGGAATAAGTATTGACTAAAATACAATTAATATACCATAATATTACTCCACTTTGTATTAAAAAAAAATTAACAGATGAATTACAGGAGTTTTAAAGACGTACTGATTTCCGAGATAGGATTGGGAACCTGGCAATTAGGCAGCACAGATTGGGGAGTTGTAAATGATGATGAAGCCAGTGAGATATTGCAAACATTTGTACAACAGGGAGGAAACTTTATTGACACTGCCGATGTATATGGAATGGGAAAGAGTGAAACAGTGATAGGCCGGTTTTTGAGAACCTGCCATCAACCGGTACATGTGGCCAGTAAGTTAGGGCGCCGGCAGGATAACGGTAATGGATGGCCTCAGAATTTCAACTACGATTTTATGAAAAGGCAGGTGGAAGATTCGCTGCAACATCTGGGTATTTCACAAGTATTTCTGGAACAATTACATTGCATACCTGCTGAAACAATGCAGGCTGGTAAAGTATTTGATCACCTGCGCAGGCTGCAGCAGGAAGGACTTATCCGGTACTGGGGTGCCAGCGTAGAAACAACGGAAGAAGCGCTTACCTGCATGGAACAGGATGGAATAGCTTCCTTACAAATAATCTTTAACCTGTTCCGTCAACATGTTGCTGATGAAATATTTGAAAAAGCCCTTTCAAAAAACATAGCGATAATAGTTAGGGTTCCGCTTGCAAGCGGGTTATTGAGTGGAAAGTTTTCTGAAGAAACTTCCTTTCAAAAAAACGATCACCGCAATTACAATGCAAACGGTGAAGCATTTAATGTGGGTGAAACTTTTTCGGGCATTGAGTTTACAAAGGGTGTGCAATTATCGCGGAAGATCGCTGGTGTATTGCCCGACAATCGTATGGCATCCTGGGCACTGCGATGGATTTTAGATCATCCTGCAGTTACAACGGTTATTCCGGGAGCTTCAGGTATAACGCAGGTTGAAAATAATATCGGTGCATCCGGTTTGGAGCCTTTAGCGGGTGCTGTTCATGATGAACTTCGCAAAATATATAATGAAGAAGTTTTTCCTGTGATAAGAGGAAGATACTAAGAGCTTTTTTTATTTAGCCTGCAAGTGTTTTGAACCACGAGTAAATGCGGAGTAGAAGAAGCCATTACATAGAAGATGTTCTATGCGTAACCTTTTTTTCTACTCCGCATTTACTCCATGGTTAAAAAACTTTTATAAAGGCTGACAAATAAAACGCTGATTTAAACACTAAAAAATTTTAATACTGGCATGAAAATTTAAATGTTAGTGCTGTAAATAATTATTTCAATGCAAATAAAGAAGCTTAAAAAGGAAATACCAGGTTACTCTGAAAATTATACTTCAGAATTATTAATAAGTGTGGGCATTGCAGCACTATACGGTTTAGCCGCATCACTTTTCTTTTTTACAAAACGGGTTAAGCGGCCGCAAGGTAAAAAGATCGACATAGAAATAAGGTATGATACCGAAAAAGATGCCGATGCTACATTGCTTGCACAGAACCTGGTAAAGATTATAAGAATTGTTTTAACACCGCTTGAATCAAAAATTAATAAGGAAGATGCAAAACTGATTTTTGTTTATGGTGATGGTAGCTGGGAAATGCGTGTACGCAATGGTTCGGAGAACCTTCGCCAATCAGTAAGAAAACTTCTTGAAGCAAAAGAATGGTGATCTAATTGGTGATCTTATTATTAATGATTAATTATTAAGGATAAACTGTATGTGACTACAATTTATATTGATGACTACACAATTAGCCATTCACCGTTAAAAAGTAATCATTAAACATTAATCATTAAACAAGGTTCTTCTTTATATAGTTGATGCTCTGTGTAATACTATCAAACGGGGAGCCGGGGCATATATCCTGTTCCACAAAAAAGTATTTCATTCCTGCTTTATTTGCGTGGGTTAATATGTTTTTAAAATTGATGGTGCCGTTTCCTACTTCTGTAAACGCATGTTTAGCGGTGTTGTCCATATCTTTCAAATGCCATAACGGGAACCTGCCAGGGTTTTTATTAATCAATGCCACAGGATCCATCCCTGCTTTGGTAACCCAATACAGATCCATTTCCATTTTAACCAGTGATTTATCGGTTTCATTCAGCAAAATGTCATAAGGATATTTACCATCCTGTTTTTCGAATTCAAAGTCGTGATTGTGATAGCAGAACTGGATACCTGCCTTTTTACATTTTTCTGCAGCTTTATTAAAATCTGTTGCCAGCTTTTTGTAATGATCCAGGCCACCGCGCTCATCGTTCGACAGGTAAGCGCAAACCATATATTTAATGCCAACAGTTGAAGCGTCTTCAATGGCTTTATCCCACTCATGCAGCATGGTGCCTTTTGTATCCTGTGCGTTGGTCTTTTCTTCGCCCAGGCGGTAATGGCTGCTGGGCATGATGAGTTTGTTCTTTTTCAGCAAGGCTGAAAATGCCTTTGCATCCATCCCATAGAATTGTTGCGAGCCGGTATAAGTGGCGCCTTCCAAAGTATTATAACCGATCTGAGCGACTTTAGCCAGGGTTCCCGAAGGATCGCTTTGCATGGCATCCCGGACCGTATAAAGCTGCAGGCCTATATTGGAAATCTTAAACTCCAACAGAGAAGGAGCTATTAAAAATCCTGCTGATACAGCAGCGGATGATTTAATGAATGATCTTCTTGAAGTCATAATATTTTATTTGGTTTGAACAATCGTTATAAAAACATATAATGCTATTAACCGGCCATGGTCAGTTATCAGGAAGAGACATATCATTCAGTGATCTGCTAACAGCAATCATTACTACATTTTATGCCTGATTACACTACCGGATAAATCGGATCCTATATTTATTGTGAAAAGGTCGGTTATTTTTTTGATATAATCCTAATACTGCCTGTTAAGGATAATTGAATTGCCCGATTGTATTTGTTTGTGCAACGCTGGCAGTATAACAAAGTAAAGAATGATAAAAGGTATAACTTCATAAGAGCTATTTTTAAATTATAATTTGTGTTGATAGTTGTTAAACCTGAATTATACCCGTGAATGGTTGTATGCAACTATTAACCTGAGCACCCTTATTATTTATGCTATCTCAGATCTGTTAAAATATTAACCATGAAATTGGCGCTACTTATCTTACCAGGTTTAATCTCATTGAGCCTGTCCATCCAGGCAGTGCTTGCTCAAACAACCGTCATCAGTAATATCCGGCTGATTGATGGTAATAACAGGGCACCCGCACAAACCGTAGACATGGTTATAAAAGCTGACAGGATCTCAGCCATCGTTGCACATGGCACTACTGCATTTGCCAATAATGCCAGGGTTATTCCAATGGCTGGCAAAACAGTAATTCCGGGACTTATCAATTTACATGCACATTTGGGACTGTTGAAAGGAACCACTTCTTCCGCTAAAAATTATTCTGAAGAAAATATACAAAGACAGCTTAAAAAGTATCAGGATTTTGGAGTGACCAAAATTTTATCTATGGGTTCTGATCATGAAATCATCCTGGCCATGCGTGATGCATCCCGCCATGGTAATATTCCCGGCGCTACTATATTTTCAGCCCTTTATGGATTTGGTGTTTATGGTGGCGGTCCCCCTGCTGCAATAATGGATCAGATCAACAGGCCTCAGACTCCCGAAGAAGCGGTAAGGGCCGTTCTTAAACTTGTTCCGCTAAAACCGGATGTAATTAAAATCTGGGTGGATGATTTTGGCGGAAGCGCTCCCAAGATGAAACCCGAAATTTATACAGCTATCATTAATGCAGCGCACAAAAACGGGATACGGGTGGCCGCCCATGTTTATTACCTCGAAGATGCCCGCAAACTAGTGGCAACGGGTATTGATATACTTGCCCATAGCATCCGGGACAAAGACATTGATGATGATCTGATCAGCGATATGAAATCTAAAAATGTAGTTTATATTCCCACTCTTTCGCTGGATGAATACAATTTCATTTATTCCCGTCAGCCTGAATGGATGAATGATCCCTTTTTTAAGGCTTCACTTGAACCTGGCATGCTGGATACGCTGAAAAGCGACGCTTATTTAAAGAGATTGCAAGACGACCCAGACCGTGAGAAAAAAGAAGCGGATTTTAAAAGAGCCGTAAACAACCTCCGCAGAATTTACAGGGCAGGCATTAAAGTAGCTATGGGCACCGATTCAGGAGCACAACCGGTA
This sequence comes from uncultured Flavihumibacter sp., assembly GCA_964237295.1. Lineage (GTDB taxonomy): Bacteria > Bacteroidota > Bacteroidia > Chitinophagales > Chitinophagaceae > JADCRZ01. The sequence goes on from CAXSIE010000076.1 coordinate 10,483, forward strand.
AGGGCACAGGGTTTTTCCGAACATCTTGAATTACAACTCATGATGCAGGCCGGACTAACTCCGCTTGAAGTGATTACCTGCGCCACCCGCAATGGTGCACAGGTTCTTAAGATAGATAAGGATTACGGAACGCTTAATGTGGGTAAGAAAGCTGATTTTGTTATCCTTGATGGCGATCCGCTTGCTGACATAAAGGCTACTTATAAAATTGTTTCAGTATGGCAGGATGGCGTTAAGGTAAGTGAAGGGCCGTTGAAATAGCTTTTATAAAACTTAAGGCAAACCAGCCATATCTACCAGGGGCGGCTTACCTGACAGCGGCCGTTCATAGCTGCTGTTAAGCTGCGTATAATCACTGAAAAAACCACAGTTGCGCAGGTAAAACGATCCTTTTTGCACACCACCGCCATAATCCATTCTATAACTTTTAGCAGCGGTATTGTCACCGGTAAAGCGGGCTTTGTTTAATTCTATCCATTTACCCTGCACATCGCAAACCCATTGGTTGTTAAAAAGAACCAGGCGTTGAATATTACCCTGGTCAGGAGAAAAATTTTCGAGGAAAGAATGCAGCCGTTTTAAATAAGTATTTGTTTTAGGTCTTTTAAAGCTTGCTATCAGCATCCATTTATTTGTTTCAGGTGCATAAAAATAAGCGGTAAATACCGTATGGGTAGTATCTTCAGGCTTTGCATGTAACAGGAACCGGTAAGTGCTGCCGGCTTTCCACATATACTTCAGATAGCTTTGTCCGCCGGAACCTTCATTACCAAACTCACCGGTATGAACGGCTTCACCTTTTTTCAATAGCTGGATCTTCTGGTCTTCAGGGATCTGCTGCGGATTATCTGTTTGGAAAGGGCTCCATACAGAAAACAATATCCTCCTTTCGGTGGCGGAATTAACCTGGATACCGAAATATCCTTCAGCAAAACCATCAGCCATAAAATAGGAGCCGATTACATCTTGTTGCAGCGGCACGGTAACTTCATTATAAAACCATTCGGCTTGTATATCGGTTGGCATTGTATACCCTAAATGCACCGATGGACCCCTTCTTCCCCAATAAAAAAAATTACCCTCATTATCCTTGACAAATGCGGTTTTTTCGTTGATAGCGGAGCCTTCCATCTTAAGGCTGCTGATAGCTGCAAACACGCTACCTGATTTACTTACCGGCATTATATTACAGGCGACATAACCCGTATCCTTTATATTCCACTCCCCCACATAATGATCTGCGTAATCAGCGCCCTCTACAGCTGTTTCTTTTGCTGCTCCCTGAATTGTAATTTTTAAACGGCTTTTGCCTTCAGGCACTTTCAGGTTCATGGAAAGCTTCAATGTTCCGGGCCGGGTGATCCTGATATATGATGTAAAATTTGTTTTTTCATCATTCCAGTTGGCAATGCCTTGCTGATTTATATTTCCTTTGTTTCCGGAAACAAAGGTATTGCCACCAATGGGTACGGTGATGGTTATATCAGATCGATGATTGTTTTGTAACCATGAAATGCTTAATGCGGATATGAATAGTAACAGCAGGTATTTAATTTTCATTTCACTATTGATTAACTCACTTATTCGATGTTTTTTTACCACGGAGAAATACAGGAGGAAGAACAGAGGTGCACAGAGGAGCTATGGAGATACCTTTAAGACCTCTTCTGTGCAATGGGTTATTGTGCTTTGTAATAATTTGCTTTCCAGAGGTCATATCTTTTAAGCTGTTGTTGCAAACGCGGTTGAAAATCGGTCCAGTTTCTTTTTGCAGCCGGGCTCCATAACACTTCGCTCAAAGCACTCATACGCGGGAAGATCATATATTCTACTTTTTGGGTATTGCCCATATATTCCGTCCACACATTGCCTTGGGCACCCATTACGTGTTTAGTTTCTTCTGCAGACAATTCCTTGGGTACGGGCTCATAACCATATACGGTCTCTATCGGTAGAAAACCACCTATTGTTACCGAATCTTCTTTCCTGGTTTGAGCGTGATCCAGGTAAACATGGCTACCCGGTGTCATTATAACATCATGGTTCTGCTTGGCAGCCTCTATACCGCCTTTTTCGCCTCTCCAGCTCATCACCATTGCGTTGGGCGCCAGTCCGCCTTCCAGGATCTCATCCCAGCCGATGATTGTTTTACCCTTGCCGTTAATATATTTTTCCATCCGCTGAATGAAATAGCTCTGCAACCCATTCTCATCTTTCAGGTTGTTGTCTTTAATGCGTTTCTGGCATTTCGGACAGGTTTTCCAGCTTGTTTTCGGACATTCATCTCCACCGATATGGATGTATTTGGAAGGGAATAATGCAACCACTTCATCTATTACACCCTGCAAAAAAGTAAACACGGAATCGTTACCCGCACAAAACACATCATTGAACACCCCCCATGTCTGTTGTACTTTATAAGGGCCACCGGTGCAGCCCAAATATGGGTAAGCTGTTAAAGCAGCGGAAGAATGGCCGGGCATTTCAATTTCAGGCACAATGGTTATATAACGTTTAGCAGCATAGGCAATAACTTCTTTAATTTCATCCCGTGTATAGTAACCGCCATACCGCTGGTTGTCGTTGCCTTTTCCGGGAAAGCGCCCGATTATCGTGCCATCGCGGAACCCGCCTACCGTGGTTAAACGCGGATATTTAGGTACCGGAAAACGCCAGCCCTGGTCTTCAGTTAAATGCCAATGGAAATAATTCATTTTGTGCAGGGCGATGTAGTCTATATATTTTTTAACAAAACTGACGGGAAAGAAATGCCTGCCCACATCCAGCATCATTCCACGGTATGCAAAACGCGGGTAATCGGTAATGCTGGTATAGGGAATGTTAAAGGAAGCCGATTTTTCAACAGGTAATAATTGTATCAGGGATTGTATGCCATAAAACACTCCGGTTTCATTGTCTCCCGAAATATAAATGCCATCCTTTTTCACCTGCAACGTGTAAGCACCCGGAATGGGTTTATCCATTCTTTCGAAATTAAGATGGATCCCTGTTGCAGACTTTCCCTTCGATTCGTTTAAAGTAAATCCGTAAACCTGTTTCAGATACAGGTTTAAAAAATCTATCGAGTTTCTCATTCCGCTGCCTTCAATTATTAAGGGCGTTTTAGCATTCATTGTAAAAGAGCCTGCTGTTGCCGGCATACTTACTTCAACAGGAAGCGGAATAATACGCACCTGCGCTTTTAACTGAACCAAAACCATTGACAGTAATACACAAAAAATTTCTTTTTTAAACATGTTTATAATTTGATGATTGATTTACTACTGATGTCAACCTTTATTACTTGTAATTACAGACCGGTAACAAATGTAAGGTTTCCTGAAATACAGTTACCAAACAAACGGTTGCGGAAAAATGCCGAACTGCATGAGCTCTAAGATTACACCACGGCACAGTGGCAGGGAGGAACACGGAGGTTGTTTGATAGCTTGTAATTAAATAGCGCTGTGCTCCTTCCTGTTCCCGTGGTTCCTGTTCCGGCTCAAGCAACTTTAAACTATATTCAGTAAATTTGAATTATCATCATTTATGGAAAAAACACTACCTACCATTAAAGAAATTGCAAAGCAGCTTAATATATCCGTCTCTACGGTTTCACGTGCTTTGCACGACCATCACAGCATTGGCCTGAGAACCAAAATGCGTGTGCAACAGTTGGCAAAAGAATTAAAATATGAGCCCAATCAAACTGCTATTTTTTTTAAGCAACGTAAAACTTTTACCATAGGCGTTATCCTTCCGCATCTTTCAGAATATTTCTTTTCCTCCGCCATCAGCGGCATCGAAGATTTTGCCAATACAAAAAACTATAATGTACTTGTCGGACAATCGCACGATAATGAAGAAAGAGAAAAAAAAATTGTTGAAACAATGAAGAACCACCGGGTAGACGGCATGCTGATCTCAGTTTCAAAGAACACCAGTAACTACAGCCATTTCGATATGCTGAAAGATTATAACATACCGGTTGTTTTTTTCGACAGGATACCTAAAATGAAAGACATACACTATGTTGTTTGTAAAATGGAAAACGGAATGATAGAAGCCATTAACTTTCTTGTTAAAAGAGGACACCGTAATATCGGATTGATAAATGGCCCTCAAACAATGGTTGCTACGCAGGAAAGACTTGAAGGATATATGGAAGCCCTCAAGAAAAATAAGATCAAGATCGACCCTAAATATATCTTCTCAACAGACCTTTCGGCAGCAAGCACCCGGCAGGCAACACAGGCTTTACTGTCATTAAAAAGAAGGCCCACAGCAGTGATCACTTTTAATGATTATGTTGCGCTTGATGCCATCCAGTTTGCACAAAAAGAAAAGATCAAGATTAACCAGAACAAAAGTTTTGTAAGTTTTGCCAACCTGACTCTTTGCTATTATATGGAAAACCCGCCGCTGGCATTCGTGGAGCAATTCCCGT
>CAXSIE010000076.1:14939-15155 GCA_964237295.1 uncultured Flavihumibacter sp.
AGGTGAAAAAGCCGCCGAGATCCTGCTTGATTTGCTTGATAAAAAAACGGCATCGCCTTCCATAATATATCATAAGGTTGTTCTTGAGACTAAGCTGGAGGTGCACTGAAGGCAAGGTATGGGGTATGAGGTATGAGGTATGAGGTATGAGGTATGGGGTGTAAACCCCCGAAGGGGTGACATGATTATAGTAATGTTCTTGAATGTTTAAGGCGA
>CAXSIE010000077.1:0-15117 GCA_964237295.1 uncultured Flavihumibacter sp.
CTGGTATGTAAGGCTTAGCCGCCGTCGTTTTTGGAAAGGCGAATATGAAAAAGATAAAATCAGCGCCTATCAAACATTGTACGAATGCCTGGAGACCCTTACCCGGTTGATGGCGCCAATCTCCCCGTTCTTTTCTGACTGGATGTTTAATAACTTAAATGAGGTAACCCGAAGGCAGGCTGTTGAATCTGTTCACCATACCTTATTTCCGGTTGCCGATGAAAAATTAATAGATGATTCATTAGAGGAGAGAATGCAATTAGCCCAGGATGCCTCTTCCCTGGTGCTTTCCTTAAGAAAAAAAGTAAATATCAAAGTAAGACAGCCACTTAGCAGGGTGCTGATTCCTGTATTAAATTCATCAATGGCAATGCAGATTGAAAGGATCCAGGAGTTGGTGAAATCGGAGGTCAATGTTAAAGAAATTCAGTACATTACCGATACGGAAGGCTTCATTAGAAAAAAAATCAAGCCTGATTTCCAATCATTGGGTAAAAAGTTAGGATCAAAGATGAAAGCCGTTTCTCTTGCTTTGGAGCAATTTACCCAGGAAGACATTGTCAATCTGGAAAAAAACGGATCCAGCACTTTGTTAATTGAGGGTGAACCCTTAATATTACAGACTAATGAAGTGAGTATTATCAGTGAAGATATTCCGGGTTGGATGGTTGCCAGTAAAGATGGCCTCACGGTAGCCCTGGATATTACTATTAGCGAAGATTTAGAAAATGAAGGCAATGCACGGGAACTGGTTAATCGTATTCAAAAGATCAGAAAAGACAGCCAATATGACCTTACTGACCGGATTTTAGTTAAAATAGAGCAGCAACAGGCTATTAACGTATCCATAACCCAATTTAATGACTATATTTGCGCCGAAATTTTGGCAGATAAATTAGAATTGGTCGGGGAACTGGAAGGCGGCACCGAGATTGAAATAAATGATATCCCTTTAAAAGTATTTGTAACAAAAAAAGGTTAATTCTATGGCAACAAAGAAAAAAGTGGCCACAAAGGTTGTCCATAAAAAGGCTGCCCATACAAAAAAGGTTGAACCGGCTAAAAAAACGGCAAAACCTGTTTCAAATCTAGCCACTTCCAAGCCTTTGTTAAAAAGTATAGGAAAGCCTTTTGAAAAGAAAGTTATCGCTTCGGAAACTTCTTCAAAAAAAGTTCCGTTGCCTGTTGTTAAACAAACCGAGAAGCCCGTAGAAAAAGTGTCCGGGTCAGTATCTAAAAATGCCAATCCTCCAAAAACGGAACAAGAAAAAAACACCCCCAAAATATTGGAAAATAAACCGAAGGAAAATAATGTGAATCAACCGGCTACACCTCCACCCGCCAAGCCGGCTCAAAAGAAGGAAGTACCGGCTAAACCGGCAAAAGTGGTTATGCCTGATATTAAAACCAAAACTGTTCGCAAATACGAACCTGATTTTACTAAATCGGTTTTGGATACGCCTGCACAGGATCAATCCTTACCATCTCAAAGATATAGTGATACGGATTTGAGTGAATTCAGGGAACTGATCAATAAAAAGCTTGATGCCGCTAAAAAAGAATTGAATTATCTCCAGGGCCTTATTACCCGGAAAGATGAAATGGGTGGAGATGAAAGCGACAACCGGTATATGACAATGGAAGATGGCAGTATCAGTATGGAAAGAGAACAATTGAGTCAGATGGCAAGTCGCCAGATCACTTTTATTGATCATCTTGAGAAAGCGATCATGCGTATCGAAAATAAAACATATGGTATCTGCCGGGTTACCGGAAAATTAATTGATAAAGCGAGGTTAAGAGCAGTTCCACACGCTACCCTGAGTATTGAGGCCAAGCAAACGATGAACAAATAAGTATCAACTGGAATTAATCGGCCTGGTGGAATCGTCTTTTTGAAAACATAGCTGAAGATTGATGCTGCTGAAGAGATAGCTTATCTTACTTCCTGCATATCTACCAGTCTTCGGTAATAGGTTTCCTGTGCCATCAATTCCTCATGATTTCCCCGCTCTACAATTTCTCCTTTCTGCAATACAATGATCTCGTCTGCATGGCGGATAGTTGAAAGCCTGTGCGCTATAACGATACTGGTTCGGTTTTTCATCATATTGTTGATGGCATCCTGAACCAGTCTTTCACTTTCAGTATCCAGTGAAGAGGTTGCTTCATCAAGAATTAAAATCGGGGGATTTTTTAGAACGGCCCGCGCAATGGTTAAACGCTGTCGCTCTCCTCCGCTTAGTTTACTTCCCCGGTCACCAATATTAGTGTGATAACCATTTTCTTTTACCTCGATAAAATTATGAGCATTGGCAATTTTAGCAGCAGCTATAATTTCCTCTTCCGTTGCATCTTCTTTTCCCAGGGCGATATTATTATAAATGGTATCATTAAAAAGAATGGGTTCCTGGGTAACTATACTTATCTGGTTTCTGATAGAGTGTAAAGAATATTCTTTAATGTTCACCCCGTCAATAAATAATTCTCCGAAAGTAACATCATGAAACCTGGGAACCAGATCGGCCAGTGTAGATTTACCTGCGCCGGAAGATCCTACAAACGCTATTGTTTTGCCTTTATCAATAATGAGGTTGATATTTTTAAGAATAACGGCATCTTCATAAGCGAAACCAACTTTACGGAATTCAATCCTGTTTGTAAAGTTCTGTAATACTTTTGCGTTAGCCGCTTCGGTAACTACCAATGGCGCATTCAATACTTCTTCTATTCTTCCTATAGAAGCAGTACCTCTTTGCATGTTATAAAAAGCAGAAGATAATGATTTGGCCGGATTTATAATTTGAGAGAACAAGGCAATAAACCCAAGAAAGCTGGATGGCTGCAACCCAAACCCATTGGTGTCTAATACCATTCTTCCGCCGAACCACAGTATTCCGCATAATACCAATACTCCAAGGAACTCACTCATCGGAGACGCAAGATCCCGGCGGTAATTCATTTTATTTTTTACACGGAACAATGCATCGTTGGTGGATAAAAATTTATTCCGGAGAAGATGCTCCGCATTAAAAGCTTTTATTACTCTCAGCCCACTCAGCGTTTCATCCAGAATGGAAAGGCCTTCACCTAGCTTGATTGCTGCCGCGTTACTTTGTTTCTTCAGGGTACGGCTCACCCGGCCAATTATAAAACCTGTTAATGGTAAAAAAATAAAGAGGAATATCGAAAGCGGCGGACTCAAAAAAACCATCATAGCCAGGTAAAATATTATTGTCAGCGGTTCTTCAATCAACCCTTGCATAGTGTTTACTACCGTACTTTCCAGTTCCCATGTATCGTTGGTCATCCGGCTTATAAGATCGCCTTTTCTCTGTTCGGTAAAATAACCGATTGGTAAATTTAAAATTTTATTATATAGGTCATTTTTTAACTTGGTCATTACACTGTTCCTCATTGGAGACAACACCACATAAGTCAGGTACAGGAATAGGTTTTTTAAAAAGATTGCGGTTAATATTATCAGGCATATGTAGGCCAACGCAGTAACAACACTCTTTTCAATAATTATCCTGGTAATATAATAGCTAAGGTTATGAAGCAATGCATCAGCGTTCAATTTGAATGGAACAAGATTGGTTACCTGCTTATCCGGATGAAAAAGCACATCCAGGAAAGGGATAAGCATTGACAAAGAGACAATTCCAAAAATTATAGATAATAGCGTGAAAACGAAATACAGGATGATATTTCCTTTAAACGGTTTAAAATATTTTAAAAGGCCGCCATATTTTTTCATAATTACGTTAAAAATGCAGGCTTGCGTTTAAAAGTAGAACAACCCGGCAATTAAGGTGTAAATTTACAGGTAATAATTGTTAAGGATAATGCAACAGGAAACAAAAACAGGTAGCCGGGCTGTTAAAAGAAGAACTAAGTCTTATTTTTCAGCGTTTAGGACTTAGTATGACAGATGGAGGAATGATTTCGATCGCATCTGTAAAAATTACCCCTGATTTGTTTGAAGCCAGGATATATTTAAGCCTTTTCCAGGTTAAGGATCCGGTGGCTACCATGAAAAAAATTGAAGATCGTAGCTGGGAAATAAAAAAAGAGCTGGTAAGCCGTGTTAAGAACCAGCTAAGAAGCATGCCGCAGTTAACGTTCTTTCAGGATGATACGCTTGACCATGTTTTTAAAATGGAAGAAGTCTTTAAAAAGATCAATGAAGAAAAGAAAGAAGAATAGTCATGTGCCATAGAAATTGCTATCATCAGTTGTCAGGATAGAACCCCGGCAATACTTTCACTGACAGCAATTATAGTTAATTAATACCTGTTCCATATCCAAAACGCTGACCTGCAATGTACCTCACCTTTGCCTGGAGATATTTTAAAGCAAAAAAATCTACAAACGCCATCAATATCATTGCCTGGATCAGTGTGCTGGCGATAGCTGTAGGCACGGCATCACTCATCATTCTGTTAAGCGTATTCAATGGATTTGAAGATCTTGTAAAGTCGTTATACGCTGATTTTATACTGACCTGAAAGTTTCGGCTACAAAAGATAAAAGCAGCATAATTTTTACAAAGAACCAGCTTCGTGAAATTAAAAACCTTCCCGAAGTAAAAAACTATTCTTTGGTGATGGAAGAAAAAGCGCTGATACAGAATGGTGAACCCATGTCTCTGGTATATCTAAAAGGTGTAGATACGCAATATGCCCATGTTACAGGGGTATCTAAAAAATTAATTAAGGGAAACTTCAATCTAGGTACAGAAGATAAGCCTGCTTTGATTTTAGGATCGGGAATTGAGAGCGCGCTTCAGATTCAATCCGACAGGTCCATTGTTCCGCTGACTGTCTACCTGCCCAAACGTGGAATAAATATAAATGTTTCTGATCCCATGCAGTCCTTAAGTGCCGACAATATAAATACGAGTGGCACTTTTGCTATACAACAAGACTTCGATAACAAATATGCCATTACAAATATCGACTTTTTAAAGCGTATGCTTAACCTGCCTAAAGATGAGTATGGCGGCGTTGAGATTACCCTGACCGATGCTACACAGGACAAGCTGGTAAAAAAGAAACTGGAAAATATATTTGGTGCCGACTACCTGGTTCAAACCCGGTATGAACAAAACAGGAGCTTATATTCAGTAATGAATGTAGAGAAATGGGCCATTTACATTATGCTTTCCCTGATATTGGTAGTGGCTGCTTTTACCATGATCGGTGCATTGACTATGCTGGTTCTTGAAAAACAAAAAGACATCCAGGTTTTAAAAGCACTCGGCACTGATAATACGCTTATACTTAAAATATTTTTAAGTGAGGGTATACTGCTGGCAACAGTTGGGGGGATGGCCGGTGTATGCCTGGCAATAATTATATGCAAGCTACAGGTAACTTATAAACTGGTTAAATTACAGGGAAGCAGTTTTCTTATTGATTATTATCCGGTTAAGTTGGTGGCGGGAGATTTCTTACTGGTTTTGTCCACTGTATTACTGGTTGCCTGGATTGCTTCCTGGATCCCCGCCCGTAAAGCGGGGAGGCAAGCCATTGAACTGAGAAGCTGAGGGTAATGGTTAATGGTTAATTATTAACGGTGAGATGCTAATATTTGAATTTTATGCAAACCATTTAATTCTGATTCTAACCTGACAAAACTTACCGTTAATCATTAAGAATAATCATTAAGAATAATCATTTATCATTAATAATCGCCGAGTGTTTCAGGCAGTTGCTCCAGAGCTTTCTTCAGTTGTTCATCATTTGGCGCAATACCATGCCATTCGTGGCTGCCTTCCATAAAATCTACTCCACTACCCATTACGGTAGTCATGAGTATAACAATCGGTTTGCCTTTCCCAACAAACGCTTTGGCTTTTTCCAGAGCGGCTGTAACTTCATCAATATCATTTCCTTTTGGTAACAGGATCACTTCCCATCCAAAGGCTTCAAATTTAGCGGGTAAATTACCCAGATTCATCACTTTTGAAGTTGGTCCGTCAATTTGCTGTCCGTTCCAATCAATAGTAGAAATAAGGTTATCAACCTTTTTATGTACGGCAAACATGATAGCTTCCCAGTTCTGGCCTTCATCCAGTTCTCCATCGCCATGTAAGGAATAAACGATTGTATCCTCTCCGTTAAGTTTTTTAGTTAATGCCGCCCCGATGGCCACGCTCATTCCTTGTCCTAATGAACCTGAGGCTACTCTTATACCTGGTAAATGATCATGAGTGGTAGGATGCCCCTGCAAACGCGAATTGATTTTTCTAAATGTAACGAGCTCTTTAATATCAAAATAGCCGCATCTGGCAAGGGTAGCATAAAAAACAGGGGAGATATGTCCGTTAGAAAGAAAGAACAGGTCTTCGTTTGTTCCATCAATATTAAACTCAGGATTATGCTTCATTTGTTTAAAATATAAAGCAGTAAAATAATCGGTACAGCCTAAAGATCCGCCCGGATGCCCGCTTGAGGAGCCATGAACCATGCGTACAATGTCTCGTCTTATCTGAGAAGCGATATCTTTTAATGCTGGCATTATTTTTACTGTTTTAAGAAAGACAAAACTAAACCAAATAATTTTTCAGGTTCTTATTTAGCCGGACAAATATTTGGACTATTTTTTGGTTAAGCAATTAAGTGAAATAATAAAACTTATACATATTAAGTGTTAACCTGTATATTGTTTTGTTTTTCACTTTAAAAGAAAATTTTTTCGTTTGCACCATAAGCAAATAGTTAATTATATTTTTGCTTACCAATTTTTTGTGAATTAAATTCAATAGGATGATTGATATTTTTATGTCGGTGTTACTTTCCTTTGGAATAACCTTTCTGGCAATTCCGGTTATTATTAAGGTTTCTGAAGAAAAAATGCTCTTTGATGTACCCGACTCCAGAAAAATACATATCTCCCCTATTCCATCTCTTGGCGGACTCGGTATTTTTGCAGGTTTCGTTATCACCTGCCTGTTAACGATTTCATTTTCCAACGCATCCGAATTCCAATATTTTATTGCAGCTTCCCTGGTCATCTTTTTTCTGGGTATTAAAGACGATATCCTGATTATATCGCCGTTGAAAAAATTTATAGGTCAGGTACTGGCGGCTTTTCTTATCATATACAAGGGTGGTGTTCAGATTAAAAGTATGCACGGTTTTCTGGGAGTTTATGAATTACCGGAAATATTCAGTCTGATACTAACATACTTCACAGTTATTGTAGTTATTAACTCATTTAACCTGATTGATGGCGTAGACGGCTTGGCCGGGATGCTTGGATTTATGGCTACTTCAATATTAGGTTTGTATTTTTTGGAAATTAACTTAATTCCTTATGCTATCCTTTCGTTTGCTATTGCCGGTAGTGTGGCAGCATTCCTGATATTTAATTTTCAGCCGGCAAAAATATTTATGGGTGACACCGGATCGCTGCTGATAGGACTGATTAGTGCTATCCTGGTGATAAAATTCATCAATGTTTCATCCTCACCCTTGGTAAGAATGCCTTTGCAATCCTCACCGGCAATTGGTTTTGCTATATTAATGGTTCCTTTATTAGATACCCTGAGGGTATTTGCCATCCGTATTTTTATTCATCGCCGTTCTCCGTTTACGCCGGATAGAAATCATGTACACCATCTTTTGCTTGATAGAGGATTTACACACCAGAAAGTAACGTTAACCTTAGTTTCTGTAAACTTATTTTTTATAATACTTGCCTACTTTGGAAGGTCGGCAGGTTCAACTTTATTGATATTTACCACCGTTTCCCTGTTTTTTGCCGGAATCGGATTACTTTATTATGGAGGCCGGCGCAAACAGCCCCTGATCATTACCCAGCCCTCCAATAAGGAAAATAGTAAAATAGGCTCTTCTAAAATTCTTCTTACAAAAAGTGCTATGCTGGAAGAAAAGTGATTCCGGATACTGTAATAGTTCGTTAATCCCTTTGAGCTACCCAATAAATTTTATGGTCATACGGGAGGTTTTATTAATTTGCCGCATCAATATAAATATATGTCGGAAGATCTGATTTTGATAATGGAGGATACGGAAGATTTAATGAATAAGGCCATTGCTCACCTGGAAGTTGAATTAATTAAAATAAGGGCAGGTAAAGCAACCCCACAAATGCTGGATGGAATTGTGGTGGATTATTATGGATCTAATACACCCATTTCACAGGTAGGTAATATTTCTGCCATGGATGTACGCACACTTTCTATTCAACCCTGGGAAAAAAATATGCTTCATCCCATAGAAAGAGCTATAATAGCAGCTAATATAGGGATCAATCCTCAAAATGACGGTAACATGATTCGCCTTTTTTTACCTCCGCTTACTGAAGAAAGGAGAAAAGAACTGGTTAAAAGAGCAAATGGTGAAGGAGAGCATTCAAAGGTAGCTATTCGCGGTATTCGCAGGGATGCGATCGAGATGGTAAAGAAATTACAAAAAGAAGGATTAAGTGAAGATGCAGCCAAAGACGCAGAAGGAGAGATACAGCAATTAACGGATAAATATATTGCACTGATAGAAAAACACCTGGCCCGGAAGGATAAAGAAATTATGGCAGTGTAAATGATTAATTGTTAATGATTAACGGATATTGTAAAATTTGTAAATAAGGATCTAAATTATTGCGACCAACCGTTAATAATTAATCATTAACAATTAATCATTTAAAATGAGTTCAGATAAACTGCATAAAATTGATACCCGCGCTCCTAAAGACTTTGATAAGATAGTAACTAAGGAAAAAACAAAGGGGATACTTGCAGAGTTGAATGAATTGCAAAACCTTCTTTATGCGGAAGGGAAGCATTCCTTGCTGGTAGTTATCCAGGGTATGGATGCCAGTGGAAAAGATGGTGTTATAAGAAATGTTTTTGGTTCTTTAAACCCTCAGGGAGTTACTGTAAAATCTTTTAAAGGCCCTTCTCCGGAAGAATTGTCTCATGATTTTCTCTGGAGAATTCATATGCATACTCCTTCTAAAGGAATGATTCAGCTCTTTAACAGATCCCATTATGAAGACGTGTTAATTACAAGGGTGCATAAATGGTGTGATGATGAAACCGCATTCAAAAGAATGAAAGCCATCAACCATTTTGAAGATTTGTTACAACAACATGGTAATACCAGCATTTTAAAATTTTACCTGCATATCTCACAGGAAGCGCAACAGGAACGGCTAAATGAACGTATTAAAATCCCCAGTAAGCAGTGGAAGTATAATGAAAATGATTTTGCTGAATCTAAATTGTGGGACGTTTATATGAAAATGTACGAGGATTGTTTTGAAGAGTGTAATAAAATACCCTGGACAATAGTGCCTTCAGATCAGAACTGGTATAAAGAATATCTTATCGCTTCAGTGGTACTGGATACATTGAAAAGCCTGAATATGCAATACCCGGGAATCAAGAAACAATAGCTGTAAGTTTTCAGCGTCAGCAAATAAGCATACAGTAAACTACTGATAGCAATCTTACATTACACAACGCCGGAACACCTCATTCAAAATTAAGTAGTGAACGCTCCCGTATATAAAATAAAATTACCGCAGTTTGAAGGTCCGTTCGATCTGTTATTATTCTTTATCGAAAGGGATGAACTCGATATATACAACATTCCTATCACTACAATAATCAACGATTTTCTTGATTATATTCATGGAAGCGAAGGATTGAACATAGAGCTATCCAGTGAATTCATATTATTTGTATCTACCTTAATGCGAATCAAGGCGAGGCTTTTATTGCCAAGAAAGGAAATTGATGAACAGGGTAATGAAATTGATCCCCGTCAGGAGCTGATAGATAAAATACTTGAATATAAAAGATTTAAGGAAGCTGCTGTTAAAATGGCTGAGATGGAAGCTATCCGTATGCTGATGGTAAAGCGGGGTAATCTGCAGAAAGATATTGCTGCAATTGGTGAAGAAGCAGGTGAGGGAACTGAAATTCAGGCTATTACTTTGTTCAAATTAATGAAGTCGTTTGAAAAAGTTATGCAGAAAGTAAAGGACAGGAATAACAGGCCTGTTCACACGGTGGTTCAATATAATTATACGATGGAACAAAGCAGGGAACAATTATATGCTACAACAAAATCTGTTGGCTCCTGTTCTTTTGAAAAAATATTTAATGAATGTGAAAACCGGATACAGGCGATCTTTATTTTTTTATCCATGCTGGAGCTGGTGCAGATGAACTATCTTTCTATTATAACCGGAGATGGAAGGAATAATTTTCTTCTTGAATTTAATAGCAAAAGGGAAGAAGATACAGTTCAGAATTTCTCCTTCTAAAAGAGCGGTTTATTCTAACAATGTTATGGCTTTTATCCTCATACCTCACAGCTCATACCTCATTGCTAAATTTATCCAAATTGAACAGTCATCTTTTCAAGCATCATTTCCCTTATTGCCAGGGTAATCCCTTCTTCATCATAACCACATTCCCGGTACAATTGCTTTAAAGTGCCATGCTCTACAATACTATCAGGAATACCCAGCATTTTAACCTGTGCCTTATAATTATTTTTCGACATGAACTCTAATACTGCCGACCCAAAGCCACCTACTACAGTTCCATCCTCAACGGTAATGATTTTATCGAATTTTGAAAACACTTCATGCAATAAATTTTCATCAAGTGGCTTTACAAAGCGCATATCATAATGAGCGGGGTTCAATCCGTCGGCTTTTACAGTACGGATAGCGGCAGCGGCAAAATTACCGGGATGGCCTATAGAAAGGATGGCGATATCAATACCATCTTTCAATTTTCTTCCGGTACCGATTTTAATTTCTTTCATCTCTGTTCGCCATTCGGCCATTACACCTTCACCCCGGGGATATCGTATCACTATCGGGCTACGCATTGATTCCATCTGTGCAGTATACATGAGGTTTCTCAACTCCGATTCATTCATAGGTGCGCTTACAATTAAATTCGGGATACAGCGCATGAATGCAATGTCATAAGCTCCATGATGCGTTGGGCCATCTTCGCCTACCAGTCCTGCACGATCAAGACAAAACACAACGGGAAGTTTTTGTATAGCCACATCGTGAATAACCTGATCGTAAGCCCGTTGCATGAAAGAAGAATAAATATTACAAAACACCCGCATTCCCTGAGTAGCTAAACCTGCACTTAAAGTTACTGCGTGTTGTTCGCAAATACCTACATCAAAAGCCCTTTCAGGCATTGCATCCATCATAAGTTTTAAAGAAGAACCGGAAGGCATGGCCGGTGTAACACCCATGATGTTCTTATTCTTCTCGGCAAGTTCTATTATGGTGTATCCAAATACATCCTGGTATTTTGGCGGTTGCGGTGTTTCAAATTTCTTTTTATAAATCTCACCTGTGATTTTATCAAACAAACCGGGAGCATGCCATTTGGTTTGGTCTTTTTCAGCAAGAGAATATCCTTTGCCTTTTACAGTTACAATATGAAGCAATTTCGGTCCCGGTATATTTTTCAGGTCATTGAGTGTGTCTACAAGTTTAGTGATATTATGCCCGTCAATAGGACCGAAATAACGGAGATTCAGCGATTCAAAAAGGTTACTGCTTTTGCTTACAAAGCCTTTGATGGTATGTTCCAGCTTACTGGCAATTTCCCGGGAAAAATTGCCTCCTACGGGAAGCTTACCCAGTGCTTTCCAGATATCATCTTTTAGCTTATTATAAGTTTGAGAAGTAGTGATATCGGTTAAATATTCTTTCAGCGCCCCCACATTCTGATCAATACTCATGCAATTATCATTGAGAATGATCAGTAGATCAGCATCGGCAACTCCGGCATGGTTCATACCCTCGAATGCCTCTCCTGCCGTAAGAGCGCCATCACCTATAACAGCAACCGATTTTCTGTCTTCACCTTTATATTTGGCAGCCATCGCCATGCCCAGGGCTGCTGAAATAGAGGTTGATGAATGTCCTACCCCAAAAGTATCGTATACGCTTTCGCTTCTTTTCGGGAAACCGCTTAAGCCTTTGTATTTACGGTTGGTAATAAAATTATCGCGGCGGCCGGTAAGAATTTTATGGCCATAAGCCTGGTGGCCTACGTCCCATATCAATTGATCGTAAGGTGTATTGTAAATATAATGGAGCGCTACTGTTAATTCAACTACACCCAGGCTGGCACCAAAATGACCTCCGTGAACACTTACAATGTCTACGATATACTGCCGTAATTCATCACATAACTGGTGTAATTGTTCTTTACTTATCTTCTTGAGGTCAGCGGGATTGTTAATTTTCTGTAGTATCGGGCCGGGAGTAATTTCCATCTTACATTAATAAGGGTTAAAGATACGTAACTGTGGCGGTCTGGCCCAAATCGGTCACCTTCCATTTATTAACGATATTTACAAATTACTATTGCAAAAGTTGTAATTTCCCAAAGTTAAACGTGTTCGTAAGAATGGTTTGTTAAGAATATATTGAAAACCTTTCCTTTAATGCCATTAAGCCCATTATTCAGCCATTAATATATTACCCGGTTTACAGGCCGTTTTAAATAATTAATTTGCAGCATGACAGTCAGGGTTCCTAAATATTGGATTTTTCAGCTGGTAGGCTGGGGGTTATTTGTTTTTATCTATGTGTTCTTTGCCTTTACTTTTGAGAGAATCACGCTCAACTTTGTTTTAAAGCTAATAATTTTTGTGGGCCTGGGAGTTAGCTTTTCTCATGTAATGCGGGCTGCCATATTGCGTACCAATGTTCTGTTGCAGCCTTTGCAACAGCAATTGATAGGGTTGGTAATTATAACTTTATTCTTTTCTTTAACTGTAGGTGTTCTCGAATCCTTACTCACCTATTTACTTAATCTCAGAACCTCCCAGGAAGAAAAATTTACCGAAACAAAAATTCTCATTAATAATGCTTTCCATTCATTTGTGTATCTTTTTATGTGGAACTGTATTTATTTTATCTATCATTATATACAGAAGAACCGTAAACAACAGGTTGATACATTAAAACTGGAAGCGCTTGTAAAAGAACTGGAGTTAAAGACTATCAAGGCTCATATTAATCCTCATTTTATTTTTAATGCATTGAACAGTATCCGTGCGCTTATTGATGAAAATCCTGCAAGAGCAAGAACTGCTGTTACCGAATTAAGTAATATTCTTAGAAGCAGCATGCAGGCTGACAAACTGGAAACAGTAACTTTTGAAAAAGAACTTAACATTGTAAAGGATTACCTGGCACTGGAACATATACGATTTGAAGAAAGATTAAAAATAGAATATGATATTGAAGAAGATACGCTTGATCTGCAGGTGCCGCCAATGATGCTTCAAACGCTGGTTGAGAATGCTATCAAGCATGGGATCAGTAAACAACTGGAAGGCGGATCCGTTAAAATCATTTCTTGTTTTACCGGTAAGTTCCACGAATTAAGGGTTCAAAATACAGGTTATCTGAATGGTTCTTTAAATGTAGACGGTTTCGGACTGGCAAGTACGGAAAACCGGCTGCATTTAATGTTTGGGGAGAAAGCTCATTTCCAGATCAACGAAATATATGGTAATATGGTTGAAGCAAAAATACAGATACCCGTATCGGTTACTTTTGCATAAATTAATTAGATTATGATAAAGGCTATTTTAATTGATGATGAACGGTTGGCAAGAAATGAATTAAAGAAATTATTAGCTGAATTTCCTGAGATAGAGGTAATTGCCGAGGCAGCAAATGCGAATGAGGGAATGGAAAGGATTGAAGCGCTCCATCCCGATCTTATTTTTTTAGATATTCAAATGCCGGGTAAATCCGGTTTTGAAATGCTGGCAGAGCTGGATAGAGTACCTTATGTTATTTTTACCACTGCTTATGATGAATATGCCCTGAAAGCTTTTGATGTAAATGCGCTTGATTATCTGCTGAAACCTGTGGAGCCGAAACGATTGGCAGATGCTGTTCAAAAATTACATCAGCAGGAAGAAAAGGAATTGAATGTTATTCCTTCATCTTCACCTTCATCTTTAATGAACCGTAGTTTGCTTGAAGATGACGCCCAGGTGTTTGTAAAAGATGGTGAGCGGTGCTGGTTTGTAAAATTGAGTGATATAAGATTATTTGAAAGTGTGGGAAATTACGCTAAAGTATATTTTGCCAATAATAAACCACTTATACTTAAATCTTTAAACGCACTGGAAGAAAGACTGGATGAAAAAACATTCTTCAGGGCTAACAGGAAGCACATAGTAAATCTTCGCATGATAGATAAAATTGAACCTTATTTTAACGGGGGTTTATTACTCGATCTTAAAGGTGGTGAAAAAATTGAAGTAAGCCGCAGGCAAACCGTTAAGTTCAAGGAAATGATGAGCCTGTAAGTTTTTTTAACCACAAAGGGAAAGCCGGAGAATAAGAAGAGGTAACACATAGGACGTCTCTGTGTTACCTCTTCTTTACCTCTGGTGTTTTTTCTGTTGTTAAAAAAACTACCCGGATGACTAACAGATAATAGGTCCATTTACGATTAACATATAACTAGTGTACTATCTTGCATTTCTCATAACAATTCAATGAAGTCGACAGCATACATTTTAGGCCTGCTTATTTGTAATAACCTGCTTCAGGCACAAACAATAGATAAAATTATCAATCCTGCTGAAGTAAAACGCATCGAAAGCGTATTGAGCGATGATAAAATGGAAGGCAGAAGAACCTTCACTGCCGGTAATGCCAGGGCCGCCACTTTTATTGCCGGTGAGTTTGAATCAATCGGACTGCAAACTTTTAATAGTGCAAAAGGTTTCAAGCAGGAATTTGATATGACGAATACAAAAATGACCTCGTTCAAAGGCACTATTGATAACCAGCCACTGAAAGAACAGCAGGTTGTTGCAATCACTTTAAAACCTGCGCTTACGTTAACAGAGAAATCAGGATTCGAAACGGGTAGTATTAAAGCCGGTGAAAACATCCAAAGAAAAATAAGCACTTTTATAAGCGCTAAAAAAAATTATGTAATATTTGTAGATACCAGTTTCTCAAACAGGTTTAGCCGGCTGAATCAATTTAACCGGCAGTTTGGTACTTCAGAAAATAGCGTTGTTTTAATTTTAACAGATAAAGAGCCTAAAGAATTCA
>CAXSIE010000078.1:0-473 GCA_964237295.1 uncultured Flavihumibacter sp.
GTTTGCCGCTTCGGTTGCGGAGTTTGGTATGCTGTTACGTAATTCAGAGTTCAGGCAATCTTCTTCTTTCGAGCATGCATTGCAACTTGCTAAGAACGCGTTAGGTAAAGACGAGGAAGGTTACCGCGCTGAGTTTCTGCAACTGGTAAAGAGCGCACAGTCGGTTGGTAAAAACCGTGTGATGAAAACGGAGGTGATACCGGTTAATAATTAATCATTACTTAAACGCCGGGTGAAATTGTTGCAGTGTATCTCTCAGGTATTCTCTGTTCAGATGTGTATATATTTCAGTGGTGGTGATGCTTTCATGCCCCAGCATTTCCTGAACGGCGCGAAGGTCTGCACCGCCTTCTACAAGGTGTGTGGCAAATGAATGACGAAAGGTATGCGGTGAAATATTTTTTGTTATCCCTGCTTTTTTAACAAGGTCTTTCAATAATAAATAAATAATTACACTTTAAAGTTTACTTCTA
>CAXSIE010000078.1:483-6311 GCA_964237295.1 uncultured Flavihumibacter sp.
ACGGATTTCGTTGCGGTAGATGTTAATATATTTTGTAGCCGAACTGCCGATGGGAACCAGTCTTTCTTTGTCGCCCTTTCCGATAACCCTTATAAAACCAACATCAAGGTATAAGCCGGAGATTTTAAGGTTCACCAGTTCGCTCACGCGTAAGCCGCAACTATATAAGGTTTCCAGGATGGCTTTGTTGCGGCCTCCTTCCTGTTTGCTGAGGTCTATGGCAGCGATGATGGATTCTATTTCTTCAAAGCTCAGTATATCGGGCAGGCTGCGTTTTAAAGAAGGGCCTTCCAGCAATGAAGTGGGATCTTTGCGCGAGATATTTTCTATCAGGCAATACTTGTAAAAGCTGCGGATGCCGGAGATGATCCTTGCCTGCGAACCGGCCGTCATACCAAGTTCACTTACCCATTTTACAAATGCCTGCAGGTCTTTTAATGTTATGTTGTCCGGCGTTTTCACCGCATCGGTTACCTGAAGAAATTGTGTGAATTTTTCAATGTCTCTCAGATACGCCTCCACTGAATTATCCGATAAGGACCGCTCTAGCTGAAGCCATGCCTTAAAGCCATTTTTGTATGGATCCCACATTTTTCTAAACGTATTTTAAATAGTCAATGGTTGAATTAAGGAATAGCGTTAATTTAGGCATACTATTCAAAATTCGCATTTCATGCTTAATATGAAAATTAATCTTCGTTTGTTCAACAAGCATGTTCTCTTGTATAAAAGATTGCTGAGACGATTTTTAAGTAAGCTGGAAAGAAAACCGCCGAAAGACCTCGATAAAATTGCCGTAATGGTTAATGACAGCGTTTGGAAAGAAGTTGATTGTTTAACCTGTGCCAATTGCTGTAAAACCATGTCGCCCACGTTTACTGTTAAAGATGTTAAACGAATCTCCTCTTACCTGGGGATGAAGCCAATTGCATTCAGGGATAAGTACCTGTACAAAGAAAAGAACGGTAACGACTGGATAAATTTACAAATGCCCTGTCAGTTCCTGAATCTTACCACCAACATGTGTTCTATCTACGAAGTACGGCCAGCCGATTGTTCAGGCTTTCCACATCTTACCAAAAAGAAAATGGTTGACTATATACATGTTCACAAACAAAATGTGGAGTATTGTCCGGCCACTTATAAGATGGTGGAGAAGATGATGGCGCTGTTATCATAGACAACTTTTACAAATATACATCTTCAATGAAAAAAAATTGCGGTACATTGTTTCTCCCGAAAGAAATTGATAATACATCATACTGAATCTTTGTCCAGCTTGGAAAAAGGTGCAGAAATTCTTCTGCCGCCTTTATGATTTTTTTAAGTTTCTTGTCATCCACACTTTCTTCAGGAAGCCCGAATTGTTTACTGCGACGGGTTTTCACTTCAACAAAGTGTAAAACATCATTCCTGGTTGCAATGATATCTATCTCGTAATAAGAATGTTTCCAGTTAAGGTGTAAGATGTTATAAGCCTGCTCTTCCAAAAATGTTTTGCCGAGGGCCTCACCAATTCTTCCCAGTTCGTTGTGTGATGCCATTTTTGTTTTATTTTGAGGAATAAATACCAATTCTTATGAATAATAAAAATAGTTTATTCAAACTGACCGGCAAAGTTCAGCATTACCAATGGGGGGGATCTTCCTTTTTGCCAGGGTTATTGAATATCCCTAATATCGAGGGTAATCCATTCGCAGAATACTGGCTGGGTGCGCATGACAATTTTCCTGCGGCTATACAAGGTGCAGATCCGAAATCTTTAAATGAATACGTACAGGAAAACGCTTATGTGCTCGGACCCAAGGTAGAACGGCAGTTCGGAAGGTTGCCTTACCTCTTAAAAGTGCTGGACGTAAAAGACATGCTTTCCATCCAGGTGCATCCTTCCAAAGAATCAGCCATACTTGAATATGAAAAAGAAAACAAAGCAGGCATTTCTTTACAGGATGCAAAAAGAAATTATAAAGATGATAACCATAAGCCCGAGCTGATGCTGGCGCTGAGCGATTTCTGGTTGTTGCACGGATTTAAATCAGAAGAAAAGATCAGGAATACTATAAATGCTATTAAAGAATTTGATTTTATGATTGCCCTGTTTGAAGAAGGCAGCTATGAAAAGCTTTATAGCACTATAATGCAAATGGACCAGCAACAGGTGAATTCAATTCTGGAGCCGGTACTGGAACGTATCATACCGCGATATAAGACTAACGAACTTGAAAAAAGCGATGCCAACTTCTGGGCCGCCAGGGCTGCCCTTACCTTTAACCAACCTGGAATAACAGACCGTGGAATTTTTTCCGTTTACCTGCTTAACCTCGTGAATCTAACATTTGAAGAAGCCATTTTTCAGGATGCAGGCGTATTGCATGCTTACCTTGAAGGACAGAATATGGAGATCATGGCAAACTCTGATAATGTATTACGCGGGGGATTAACGCCCAAACACATAGATGTAGCCGAATTAATCAAGCACGTGAATTTTGAGGCTACTTTTCCAAACATCATTACCGGCACAAAAAACACCGGTTATGAGCAAGTGTATCTTTCGCCAGCCGTGGATTTTCAATTGTCGAAATTATCTCTAAATGCGGATCAATCTACTGAGGTGATTTGTACCAGTACCGAAATCTTTTTTCTTTTCAGCGGTACTGTTAACATGAAAGAAAGTAATAACCAGTCAGTGAAGCTGGAAAGAGGAGAAGCGGCCGTTGCTTTTGCGGGCAGTACAATAACGATAATAAGCAAAGAAGACGCCGTACTCTTCCGTGCTTCGGTGCCTATACAATAATAATATTTAAAGCACAGAGAACATGTGGGCTTATAAAATTAAGCAGGCCGCCCTTCAAAAAAATCGCAAGTGTTTATAATCAACCATATAATTAAAGTTATAATGCCCTATTTTTGTTTTTGTATTTTTATTTGTATAAAATGAAGAAATCAATTACCTGGCCGCTGGTACTTTTAATTGTAGTCGCCGCCTTATACAGGATTATTCCCAACAGGCCTTTTGGTTTTGCGCCTCATATTGCAATGGCCCTGTTTGCCGGAGCAATTGTAAAAGATAAAAAATGGGCTTTTGCATTTCCTGTATTTTCAATTTTTTTATCTGATTTGCTGTATGAAGTTTTATACCTCAATGGTGTAACCCAACTGCGTGGCTTTTATGAAGGACAATTAACAAATTATATTTTGTTTGCCGGTATAACCATGATAGGATTTTTAATGAAAAGCGTTAAAGCAATCAATATATTAGGATATTCTTTTATTACGGCAACTGTTTACTTTCTGGCTTCAAATTTTATGGTATGGTTGAATGGTGCCGGATATAGCCGTCCTGAAACATGGAGCGGATTATTACTGTGTTATACGGATGCTTTACCTTTTTACCAGGGCAGCTTAATTGCCACAATCCTATTCAGCGCTGTTTTATTCGGAGGGTATTATATGTTGAATAAGCCATCATTGCAATCAGAAACTATCTGAATTATTAATGGTAAAGTATTAATTATTAACGGTTGGTTGCTGCATTAGGGAGAAGATTCATAATCAGTTGAAACTTACCGTTAATAATTAACAATTAATAATCTAGATTGCTTTATCTCACGCCTAGCCAACTTCAGGATTATTTTTTGTTATGTGAAATTTTAATCTTATCAGGCCGTTATAACAGAATGAAATTAATTTAGTTTCAAATCCGGCTGTTATAATTCATCGTAAATGGTATTTGTTTGAGTAGCTGATCATCCATTGTATGTTTGTAAGCAATTAGTTACAATGATTCTCTGATAATATTGTTATAATACTCATTCTCCTACCCTTTTATTGAATGCTTACAGTATAAAAGTTATTCATCTGGCCTTACAAAACAACTGTTTCATTGACAGAAAGAGTAGAAAATATTATCAAGCGCGAAATTGAATTCATGTTTGGGCGGCGAATAGTCAGTTCAGGAGATTGTATACAATTAAGCGAAGAGATATATGGAATCACAAAATCCCGCTTAAATGCCAATACACTCAGGCGTTTTTTTGGTCTTGTTAGAACCATATACGCTCCCTCTGCTTCCACCCTGAAGATACTGTGTACTTATTGTGGATTCTCATCTATTGAAGATGTTCAGCATTACAAGGAAGCCCTACACAGTGAAACAGATTCTCCTGAACAAAAAAGCCTGCTTAATTACCTGGTTAACTTGTTCAGAGAAACTCCTGTTGAGAATGAAAGAAATGAAACTTTTAAAAGTGTAGTGAAACAAACCATAGTTTTTCTTCTGCAGCATCCGGACCTTGTAGACAAGTTTCAGTCTATGATAGCCAAAACCAAAAACGGACAAGACTATTATTTTGAAGGTTTTTCCCAGATTGATAACTTGAATTCTTATTATGGGAATGGTTTACGGTATTTTTTAAAAGAAAAGACCGAGCCTCAGGCTCAGATACTTGGTCATTCATTACTGGTGTTCCGGTACTGGCTCACTGAAGATGAGCCTAATATGGAACATCATTTCCAGGAATTAAGCAATTTTGAACACCTTCCGTCATTTTCTTCTAATGCTTCCGGCAGGTATTTTGCATCCCTGCTTTATTATGCTGAGGCAAAAGGATACGCTTCTTCAAAAGCAATAACGAGCATACAAAATTATTATAATAACCTTCATGTTTGTGATACGGCAAGTCAAATTGACTTTGAAATGATTATAGCTGAAGCGTTAATTTTAACAGATAATTTAGAAGAAGGTTTGTATTATGTGGATACGGCCTTAAAAAAAGTACAGGATATTTCAATTAATGATAAATCAATTGTTCAAAATTTATATTTATTGAAGGCTTGTGCGATGGTAAAAACCGGTGATTCTAAAAGCGCTGAGCTTTTTTATTTACGTATCAGGCCCACCTTATTTGATTTTTTAAAAAAGAAAATGCAAACTATTCTATATGGATTTTTAACGGAAACACTAAAAAGGAACGTTGGAACTGTTGATAATCAGTCTGTGGCATTAATTAATGAAACCGGGTTTAGTAACTTGAAGAAGTTTATTGGGATAAAAGATACACTCGAAAAATTTATTGATTCTGGTTAATATAATGATAAAAACTAATTTATGAAGGCTCTTTTAGCCATTAATTCTTAATATTACATATCTAACAATATTATAAAATTTAATTGGATAAATAAAAAAGAACGGAGATTTTGACTATTTTGACATAGTAAAATTATCTATGAACAAAAAAGAACAATAAAAATTAACCTTTTTTATTACTTTTACAGTTCGTGATCCGCTCCTTCGATTTTTTCTTAACGCCAATATCTAGATTTCAGGGGAGCACCCCATTATCCATTCCAATTAACAATAGTTTTAGCTTGTTTGCCATAGCAAAAATCAACAATAACAATTGTTGCACATTGATTATTTGGGTGAAGTTTTAGTTTATATACTCAATTTGGATTTATGGAAATTATTGATAAAAAAGACAATACAAAAGGTAAAGTTTTAAGCTTTAAGCAGTTATGGGTTCGTTATGTTGCGTACTGGCCCTTGTTTTTAGTATTATTTGTTTTAGCTCTTGCCGGTGGCTGGATGTATTTACGTTATACTATTCCTCTTTACCAGGCATCTGCAAAGATTCTTATCAAGGATGAAAAGAAAGGATCTGAAGACTCCAAAACCCTGGAATCTTTCAATACACTGTCTTCCAAAAAGATTATAGAAAATGAAATGGAAGTGATACAGTCCTCATCACTTATCAGTGATGTGGTAAAAACCCTTTATTTATATGCTCCTGTTTTTGAAGAAGGAAAAATAAGACCGTTACCAGCTTACA
>CAXSIE010000078.1:6419-12582 GCA_964237295.1 uncultured Flavihumibacter sp.
AAAGATTTTCTTCAGGTATGATAACAGGAGTATGAGGGTTATTGTAAATAATAATCAATATCCTCTCAATGCCTGGGTAAATACACAATATGGTGTTTTGAGATTTGTAGCAAACCCGCGTTACACAGGAGCCACCACTAAAAATTTATATTTCTCCCTGGTGAATCCCAAGAACATAATGGTTGATATTCAAAATAATTTAAAAGTGGTTTCGGCAAGTAAGCTCTCTACCATTTTAAGCCTGGGCATCTTGGATGAAGTACCGGAACGTGGAGAAGATATACTTAATGAACTACTGGCTGCTTATGATAAAGCTATACTTGACGACAAAAACATGCTGGCAGCCAATACCCTTACTTTCGTGGAAGAACGCTTAAGCAGCGTTGGTAAGGATCTGGCTAATATTGAACAAAAAGTTCAGCGATACAAAGCTACAGAAGGAGCTATTGACATCAGTACACAGGGAAGATTGTTCCTGGAAAATGTGAGTTCTAATGACCAGCGGTTAGGACAATTAAATATGCAGATGGCTGTTTTGAATAAGGTGGAAGAATATGTACATGCCAATAACAACCAGGGTGGCATTATTCCGTCCACTCTGGGAATCAATGATGAAAGCCTGTCGTTGTTAGTCAACAGGTTATCCGACGCTGAGACCAAATATGAAAATTTAAAAAAGACTGTAGGTGTTAACAATTCTTCCATGCTGGCACTTAAAGACCAGATTGATAAGTTGAAGCCGGATATCATGGAAAATCTGAAGAGCCAGAAATCCAACATCGAAGCCAGCAAGACTAATTTATCTTCTACAAATAACCAATACTCCTCTGTTCTTCAAACGATTCCCAAGAAAGAAAGAGAACTTATAGATATCAGCCGGGAGCAAACGCTGAAAAATGAAATTTATACTTTCTTATCTAAAAAAAGAGAAGAAACCGCATTGGCACATGCTTCAACAGTTTCTGATAGCAGGGTAGTTGACAAAGCGCAGTCATCTATACTTCCTGTAAGTCCCAAGAAAAGAGTGGTGTACCTGGCTGCATTAACACTGGCTTTATTTGTTGGTATAGGAGGTGTAACAGCTAAGGAAAAATTTGTTAGTACAATTTTGTTCAGGAATGAAATTGAAGATCTGACATCATTTCCTATTATCGGAGAAATTTCCAATGAGAAGTCACAGGAAACAATTGTTACCGGTACAGGAAAAAGAACTTTCATTGCGGAACAATTCAGGGAACTCAGAATTGCACTTAACTTTTTCAAAGGAAGCAGTAAAAAAAGGAAGATACTTGTTACCTCAACGATAGCAGGTGAAGGGAAAAGTTTTATAGCTACCAATCTTGCGCTCAGTTTCGCATTAACAGGAAAGAAAGTAGTATTGCTGGAACTTGATCTAAACAGGCCGAGACTTAGCATCAACCTGAATATCAATAATGACAAAGGTATTTCTGATTATCTTTTAGGAACAAAAGATCCGGAGGAAATTATCAGAAGAACCGATACACATGAAAACCTTTTTATCATTCCTTCAGGCCCGCTTCCGGATAATCCCTCCGAGCTGTTAATGAATGGAAAGATTGAAGACCTGCTGGATTTTCTAAACGGGATCTTTGATTATATTATCGTAGACATAGCGCCGGTAGGCCCTGTTACGGATGCTTATGTACTGTCTCCTTTATGCGATGTTACATTATATGTTATCAGGCATAAGTATACGCCTAAAATATTTGTAGAAAGGTTAGATGAAAATAATAAAATTAAAAAGCTTAAAAATATAGCGCTGGTGTTTAATGGTATTCTACCACGCGGTTTTGGTAAAAATAATTATGGCTATGGTTATGGCTATGGTCATGAGTATAATCAGAATGGTTATCATAGCGTAGCAAAAGAATCAATGGCGAAAAAGTAGCCGGCATTAATTGTTATCGGTTTAAACGGTATGGGTTTGTTACGGATTTAATGTATATAGTTCCAATCTAATTTCCTTTAAATTTCCATCAATGATATGATGCAAATCATATTACCGGTTATGGTATGTGCGATTATTTATTTAATCAATCACAAAACGCTAATAAAATTTAAAGCATGGCAGATATTTACTTAAATGCAAAATGGCAGCTTGTTTTAACCAAAACTAATTGTGAAAAGAAAGTAGCAGGCTTGTTCGCTAAAAAAGGAATTGAGCATTACTGGCCTTTGAATACTTTTCAGTCTTATGCTAAAAATCCTGCAAGGTTGCAGCAGGAACCATTATTTAAATCTTATATTTTTGTAAAGATTGTTGAAAGCCAGTCTCAGCAAGTTTTAAAAACTCCTGGTGTCGTTAATTTTGTATACTGGTTGAACAGACCGGCTGTCATTAAAGATTTGGAAATTGAGACTATACGTCTTTTTTTATGTCAATATCATTACCTGCGGATTGAGAAAACCGAAGTTAATATAAATGATAATGTTAAAAGTGAACGGGGTTCTTCTATAACCAAAGCCGGTAATGTTACTGAAATGCTTAATAATGCCACTAAAGCAATACTGCCTTCATTAGGCTTTATACTCATATCTCAAATTCCTGAAGATATTCATAGTAATTCTCTGATTCTGAATAATCTAAATAACAAGTCTACTGAAAAGCTGAAAGTGAAAGAGCAGATCTGACAGCTTGTTTCGATTGCCTAAACGATTGCTTTCCAAGAAGCATTGTGTATTGTTAACACTAACTGCCTTTCCAGGTTATACAGGTACCGGTTCCTGAGTAGATACGATAGATAACATCGTATTACTGTTATGGTAAAACAATTAGACTGGTAGTTATTGGTAAAGTTTTAAATTAATAATCGCCTCGTCTATGTAACTGAGTATAGGCGAAGCCTTGTACATTTGTGTTGAATGTTAATTCAAACAACGTTACGTGTATCTACTCTTCAAAGTCCCATCCCATAATTGTTTGGCGTATATTTGCGGGCAATATATTTTATATTTAAACCATACGGAGTAATTAAAATAAAAGCCTGACCAGCCATTGCAGGAAACCGTTTTATATAGCAACAATAAGGGATAAATAATACCGTTCTATTTTAATGGTAATTAAATGCTGGTTTCTAGTAAGCGGGCAGTTACGTTAAGGACCTATAACTGTACTAATTCATGAATAAAAAAATTTTAAAGTGGAACCTGATTTTTCAATATGGATATGTTATAACTAACATAATCAACTCAATTATTTTATTACCACTTTATTTAAGCCATATTGATTCAAGCACTCTAGGTATATGGCTGGCTACTGGGAATATACTTGCCTGGATGACTTTAGCAGACCCTGGAGTGGGTGATGTTCTTCAGCAAAAAATTGCTGAACTGCGTGGTAAGAAAATGTTCAATGAAATTGGCGAAACAATCGGCTCCGGATTCATTGCTTCTGCATTTATTTTATTTTTTTCTGTGGTTGTTGGTTTCATCTTTTTTTTCCTTATCGGTTCAATAATAAATAAAGATGTTTCTCAGTATCCTAACCTACAGATGGCGCTGGCTCTTTCAATCATTGCAACAGGTATGTCACTGGTTTCATTCAGCATGTCTGGTATTAACCAAGGCATGCATAATTCTGCTCATGTAGCTATCGCTTCATTAGTGGCTAACGGCGTTTTTCTTGTAGTAAATGTATTGCTTCTCTATTTAAAATTCGGTGTTATATCCATTGCCTTTGCCAACTTATGCCGTTCTCTTTTTATAAATATTTATAACTGGGCGGCAATG
The DNA here is from genome assembly GCA_964237295.1 of uncultured Flavihumibacter sp. Classification (GTDB taxonomy): domain Bacteria; phylum Bacteroidota; class Bacteroidia; order Chitinophagales; family Chitinophagaceae; genus JADCRZ01. The sequence continues at coordinate 10,170 of CAXSIE010000078.1, forward strand.
AGAAATTTATTGTTAAAGGAAAAGTTGAAAATAACGTACAGTCTTACTCATTTTAAATCATTCATACGTATTTTTTCTTTTACTTCCCTGTCGCGTATTATCGGAGGATTTTCATCGAGTATGGATATGATCATCCTGGCGAGATTTATTCCGCCGGGAATGATTACTATTTATGAAATTAACAAAAGGCCGATTAATCTTACTCAATCTATGATCGGCAGGCATTCAGTTGCATTGATGCCATTGATTTCACATGCAAAAGGCACCGGAGATCTGTCGGGGATTAATAACCTGATCAGCAAACAATTTAAATTTTATTCTTACGCAGCTATATTTATCTCATTCATGTTTTGCCTGGTTTATCGCGATCTGATTACGGTATGGACAGGATCGGGTAAATACGCCGGCGATACTATTATGTATTTACTGGTTGCTATATTTTTCTTTTACCTGATTGGATATTTTATGTCTAACATGGCATATGCCCTGGGTGATATAAAAAGGAACAGCATGGTTAATATTACAAGAGGCATCCTCCTGGGTGTGCTGTTATTCTATGTTGCAAGAAAGTATGGCATTACCGGTACACTTATAGCAACACTTAGTGTTGTAATTATAACTGACTTTTGCTATTTTACTTACAGGTTGTATAAGCTTGGATATCTGCATGCATCTTTAATAAAAAATACATTGCATCTATGGTCTGTCATTATTCCGGCAGGATTTATGTTAGCCTGGGGATGTAAAGTGCTGGTTCATTATTTGTTTCATGAGACGATGTATATTCCCAAGCTTATTGTTAGTGCAGGTATCTTTACAAGCGTCTTCATGTTATTATTGTTGGCGGCAGATGTTGAGATCCGTGATATGGTTAAGGTATTTAAAGAAAGATTTATTTTAACTCCTTTCTATAAATTAAGAAAAGTATAGTTTATTCCTGATGCTTATCATAAAAACACCGGTGAATTAACTCAATGATCATATAAATTATCTTGTATGGCTAAATTAGTAATGCTTCTCCGCGTAAAGGATGGAATATTTTTTGTTCATGAATGGATCGCATGTTTTGAAAAACTGGTGGATGAGATCGTTGTGCTGGATAATGGATCAACTGATGGCACCGATAAAATTTTAGAAGCTCATCCTAAGGTGGTGGATTTCATGCGTACGGAAGGTTATAATGAGGGAAGAGATAAAACAATGCTTTATGATGCGGCAAGAAAAAGAAATCCTGACTGGTGCCTGTGGCTTGATGTAGATGAAATTTTTGAAGCATCATTAACACGTTCCGATTTCGACAGGCTTATGAACAGGAGCTATGTAAATAAATATGCCTTCCGTCGCTTTCATTTTATGGACAGGGAACATTTTGCCGGCTCATGGTATCGCTTAAATTACAGTTCAGGACACGACCGCATTTTATGGAGGGAAAATTCTTCGGGTTACTTTGAAAATAAAATTCTTGATTCCCCCAACGTTAAAGGTATTAAAGGATTAAAAGTATATACCAATTTCAGGTTAAAACACCTTGGCTATATTAGTAAGGAACTGGTTGATAAAAAGGCCGATATATACAGGGCTATTCCCGGAGAAAGAGAAGCAACGCTTCAGGGGATGTATCTACAGAATGAGAAACCAATTAAATGGTCTGATAAAAGAAACAGCCCGCGGGTTGTATTGCTAAACGGTCTTTTGAATGTTTTATTATTCAGAAATTTGTTTTTCAAAGCTATTAGAAAAGTATCAAAAATGATTACAAGCCGTTTTCATAAACCCATGCCTGAAACAGCCACTTTCAATAAAGTTTAACTGATGCTTTTTACAACCCTTAAAAGTAAACATATTTATGGTTGTCATTAACCTAAGATAATATTGTGAAGAATCCACTGCTTAGAATATCAAATTACCGTTTCCAGTTAAAGGAAATACTGATTTTATTCTTCACTTATTTGTTGATGGAAAATATTTTTTCATGGATATGCCTTCCTGTATCTACCATTTTACTTAATTATGAAAAAATCCTGAGCATTGTTATTTACGGATTCATGTTATATAAATTCATGGATCTTACCACAAGCGAAAGAATCTATATAGGGTTGTTTACCCTTATGCTTACCCGGATGGTGTTTGAATCGTTATCTAAATACAACACACCATTCCAGCAGTTTACATTGTTTACAGTATTGTTTCCTGTGGTATATACTGTTTTCATAAAATACATCCTTCGCATCTATGATTTAGACATACTTGAATTCATAGCCAAGTTTTATATTTTCACCTATATTGTTATTATGGTGATTTATGGAAGAGGCTTTTCTTTCAGCCTTGAAAGTGTTGATATGGATGACTATGGTCCTTTCTCAGGTGATAGCCGTATTGTTCATGCCAGGTCTATCTTTACCATGATCATTCC
>CAXSIE010000078.1:12592-14949 GCA_964237295.1 uncultured Flavihumibacter sp.
GTAACAAGAAAATGGGTTTTTCTTGGAACATTCCTTTTTTGCTTTGTGGTTATCCTGTTGCACCAGCACCGGTCGGTATGGAGCAGTGCATTGGTAGCTGTATTCTTTTATTTTGTTTCCGCATTAATAACCGGAAAGATCCGGTTGGGGAGATTTAGAAATCTTGCTTTAGGAACGCTCGTGGCAACCGGCGTATCCATATTTTTTCTTTCGAATTTTGTTCCCGGTTTTATTGATTTTATAGCAGATCGTTTCAGTGAAATCCTTGATCCTACCAGGGATGAAGGAACAGGAAGTTTCAGGCAGCTGCAAAGGCTCACTTATTACCCTATGTTTTTAGAACGGCCGATTTTTGGCTGGACCTTTGAAGGTTTTGAATTGCCGAATCCGCTGGTAGAGTGGTGGCCCGAAAAATCTGGCCAGCATTTCCATGAAGGATATATGGAGATGCTTTATTACCATGGTATCGTTGGTATTGTGCTTAAATACTCCTTTTTACTTTATATGATTGTAAAGGCTTTCAGCAAAAAATTATCTGATGAATCAATGATACTGGTAGCATTTTCTATTTCAGGACTTGTATTTTCCTTTAGCTATGTATTGCCGCTTGTATTTTGGGGGCATGTTGGCATGTGTTTGTACTATTTGGAAAAAGATACTATGAAAATTACCAGGAAATTAGTAGAAATAAAGAAAAGTTTTCCTTCGGGTAAAATGGTTTTATAATTAAACAACCTATTGCAAACTTGAATGTTGCTAACCAAATACTGAATAATAAAAAGATGAATCATATCTGTACCTGGCTTTGCGCCGATAAAGAAGGAAATGAAAGTATTTTTCCTCAAACGGGTCAGTTGTCTTCCAGTCAAAGTCATCAAAACATATACTGGAGATGCCTTACTGTATTTTATATTACCAGTAACAGGTTCAATAAAAATGAAAAACATCTTTTGTTTACCAATGTAAAGAGCTTGCCGGTTGTTGACGGCAGAAAGATGAGCGATGTGTTATCTGAACTGAACGTAGAAGTAATCTTTACAGATTTTAAATATCAAACTCCTCCGGGATACTTCGGGATGTTTCAAAACCAGTTCTATGAATTTTCAATCCTGGAACATATCGTTCAAAATAACAATAACCCTGATGATCAATATATGATCCTTGATTCGGATTGTATATTTCTGAAACCGGCAAAACAATTGTTTGATGAAGCATCTAAACAAGGCTTTCTTTCGTTTGAAGATGAATGTACCACAGAACTGGTGATACATGGCCTTAGCAGAAAGAATATGAAAACGGTTTATGAAGATTTATTAGGTAAAGAGATTGATGAAATCCCGGGCTATCATTTAGGTGAATTTTATTTGAGTAGCGTTAAGAATATGCGCACGATCTTCTCTGGTTTCCAGGAGCTCTGGCCGATATTAATGAAACGGTTCGAACATGGTTTGCCTAAATTTAATGAAGAAGCGCACACGCTCAGTTATCTGTATTATAAAAATGGCTTTAAAGCCAGTGAAAGCAAAACCTTGATGAAACGCATCTGGACAAACCCCCTGTTTTACAGGAATGTAAGTGCTTCGGATACAAAGCTGGTAGTATGGCACTTGCCTGCTGAAAAAACATTCGGGATAGCGAAATTGTATGACTATTTTATGAACAAGTCTGCTAATTACGGCTTTAACATAAGCGATGCGGAATATGTGGATCATGTTCAGAGAACGCTAGGTATCCCTTTACTACCGGTTACCATGAAATTGGAATATTATATGCTTAGTTATTACAGGGCTATAATGAAAAGAGTGCGTAAAATAAAGCTGGTTCCTAAATTGAAACCGGCACTGGCTCATTAATAACAGACCTTAATTATGAAAATTGCAGTTCTATTAGCTACTTTCAACAGAAGAGCAAAAACTTTAACCTGTCTTGAAAGTCTTTATAAACAGGAAGGCCTTGGCACTACCAGCTTTGAGGTGTTTTTAACAGATGATGCTTCTTCTGACGGAACAGCCGCTTCGGTAAAAAGCAATTATCCTGACATACACATTCTGAACGGTACGGGCTCCTTGTTTTGGGCTGGCGGTATGCGCAATTCATGGAACAATGCTTTGAATTCCGATCCTGATTATTATCTGTTATTGAATGATGACACCATTTTAACTAAAACCGCTATTGCAGATTTATTAAAATATAGCAGCATCGATGGCAATACTATACCGGCTATTTGCGTTGGCAGTACATTAGACTGGCATACGGGACAAATTTCATATGGGGGGAAAAAATTGCGATCAAAGAATAATATCAAAAGCGACACGGTTTTTAGTAAGACACAATATGTGGAATGCGATCTTGGAAAT
>CAXSIE010000079.1:0-12609 GCA_964237295.1 uncultured Flavihumibacter sp.
GGCAATGCTTCCTGAAGGAAAGGTTCCGTACTCGTGAGTGGGAGAAAACCGGGAAGATCCATCCCTTCTCAGTGTTCCTGCAAGAACGTACTTGCCTTTATAATTAAGTGATGCATTACCAAAAACAGAGGCAATGGTATATTGCGTTTCATTGTTGGAACCGGTGATCGGTGTGGAGGCATTGGCGGCATCCGTTAAGGTAGCGGTAGGAAAGTTTTGTGAAGCCGCGGTTACAAAATATCCTTTTGAGCTGATAGCTTCATAACCCAGTTTGGCATTTAAAGTAAGGTCACCGCTTTTCAGCAGGTCGGCCTTGTAATCGAACTGGTTCGTCCAGTCGTATAAAAAATACCTTTCATTGTAAGCATACCCGCGGCCATGGGCTGCAAGACCGTCTCCATGATTGGGGTTGTTATACTGGTATTCTTCCAGGTTAACGTACTGCAATCCCATCCGGGAAGAAAATGACAGGTTATCCAGGATATTGTATTTGACTTCTACCTTGCTGTTGGCCGAAACGCTGTTCAGCGAACGGATATCATTGGCATCTATATACAAGGGATTGTATAATGTTGGAAAATCCCTGGATGTTCTGCCTATATTGTATGTTCCATCGGCATTATAAGGATTGGAAGTAGGCCGGGCGAAATATATTTCTGAAACAGGATTGGAGAAATAACTGCTACCGGTAAGAGGAGTATGCTGCTGACTGTAGGTAGGTTGAAAATTAAACGCAATGGATAACTTCTTCGATACGTTATGATCAAGATTGAGTGAAGCGGAATACCGTGTAAGATCTGAACCTATTACATTGGCTTCCTGTTTGAAATAGCCGCCGGAAAGAAAAAATTTTGTTTTTTCGTCACCACCGGATGCTGAAATATTATATTGATGCTGTCCGCCGGATCTTGTAAGTAAGCCGAGCCAGTCCGTATCAACAGTTCCGTCTCCATAAACAAGGGCGGCAGTATCAGCTTTAAGTTTTGCCAGGGAAAGCGGGTCATTAGGATGACCGGCAACCCAGGAATTAACATAGCCCTCTTTAAAGAGCATTAACCAGTCCTGCGTTCTTAAAGGCATACCTGCTTCCGGTAAGGTTCCGTGTCGGTTCTCACCCACTTCGGCTGAAACCCTGAATTGCGTTTTCCCTGCTTTTCCTCTTTTAGTGTTAATAACAATAACACCATTTGAACCTCTTGCTCCGTAGATGGCAGTGGCAGATGCATCTTTAAGTATTGTAATAGATTCGATATCGTCTGAATTCATATTAGCCAATACATTTGAGGTAGAGGTATTGCGAGACAAGTCTCCGCTATTGATCTGTATGCCGTCTACAACAAAAAGCGGTTGTGAGGAAGCTGTATAAGAACCTACCCCTCTTATTCGTATTTGCTGGTTTGCACCGGGTTGTCCGCTCGATGATACGGACCTCACTCCGGCGGCTGCGCCCTGAAGCATCTGGTCGGGTGAGGATAATGGAATATTCTGAAGCTTTTCACCCCCTACTTTTGCGGTGGCAGAAGTTACATCCGCTTTCTTTACTGATCCATAACCGGTGATAACCACTTCTGAAAGGCTAACTGATGAAGCCTTTAAGGTAATGTTTATCGGGTTCTGTATTTTTCCCAGGGGGATTATTTGACTGTTATAGCTTAAAGAGGATACCATCAGTTCTTTAACATCCTGTGCTATTTTAATCTGAAAAGACCCATCGGTTGAAGAAGTGGTCCCAATCCGTACACCTTTTACCTGTATGGAAGCATTTGGAACAGGATTTCCTGATTCATCCAGGATTTTTCCGGTAATAGTTTTAGTTTGCTGAGCTGATACTTGCAGGTTGATGAGGCCTAATAACATGGCCAGACATAGAATTTTTCTCATATTCGATGATATTTGATTTACATTTTAGTCTATAGGGACAGAGCAGTATTACTTAGAAGAAGCAAGTAATCGTGAATGAATAGAATAAATAATAATATAAAAATTATTAGGTAAAAACTATCCGATTGTTTTGGTTAATGCTGCAAAATAAAATACAATTAAATTACTAAACAAAAATTTTTGGTATAAATCACAGAATATAAAGTATATTATTTTGTAATATATATTAATCAGCATTTTAAAAATATTTCAATCGCTATATTACCGATAGTCTTATTTAAAAAATCCGGTGGCCTGCCATTTGTAACATTATAGCAAATCATTTATTTTTATGTGGATAATCTTTTCCTTACTGGCAGCTTTCAGTGCCGCAGTCGCTATCATTCTTTCAAAGGCCGGATTAAAAAAAGTAGATCCTATTCTTGGTTTTGCTATCCAGGCAATTTTAATCATACTTGTTTCGTGGAGTGTTGTGTTCTTTCAGAAAAAAACCAACGGCCTGGCACAGATAGATAAACAAGCCTGGATCTATCTCATTGTTGCAGGAGTTGTTACCTGTCTTGCTTCATTGTTCCAGTTCAGTGCGCTGAAACTGGGAAATGCATCCGTTGTATCATCCCTGGAAAGATTGTCGCTGGTATTTGCAATTATCCTTTCCGTACTGTTTTTAAAGGAAGAAATTAACTGGAAAGTGATTGTAGGAGGAGCGCTGATGATAGGAGGAGCGATATTGGTAAGCTTGTCGAGGAAAGCGGGATAAGTGTAGTTATGCTTGCAATTTAAAAACTCATTCAGATAATTATTTGAAGGTAAATTAATTCCTTCTTCAGCCTGCAGGATATTAAACAACCGTTCAGGTTGATTAATATTTAAGTTTTGTTTGATACACTTGCCACCCGTTTAGTTACAACACAGCCAGGTATTGTTGGCGTGATAACCAAATCAGTATACCTTGGTGTCAAATCTAAAAATAATATGGCAACGAATCCACTTAATTACAAATTACCTGCTGCTATCGGCGGAGGAGATATAACCTGTTTGTCTAAATCGGCGAATGCTCAACTCGTTATTGTAATCTTTGATACAAACAATGCAATAGCCTTCACCGGTTCCGGCGTAGGTACTATCTTAACTGCTCATGGCGGAACTACGCATGTTCCTGTTCCTCATTCATCGGTACCTATCCCGATTACCGTAATCTTTTTTTCACATTCTCATTCATACAAGGGACCAATGGAACTTACAGCTATTAAAGAGCCTGTAGTAACAAACAGGCCTTGGGGAAACATCGTTAATATAACCTCTCAAAATTCTTCAGCGGAAGATGAGTGCATAATGAACATAAATTTGAATGGGTAATACCGGCATGGTAATGTATTCAGTTGAGAAAACTGAGTGTGTAACCCTTTGTCGTAGCGCTTTACGTTTTAAGTAAGTAAGGAAAGAGCTATCGTGTGCAGTTAAAAGTTAAAACTTTCTCCAACAAATGACATCGCCCCAAAGGTTAAATGCTATCTTTAAAAAACGCTTTTACTGAAAGTAATCTTACGAAATAGTTGCCTGACGGTTTTTATAGCAACAACGGTTTTTTATATTGTAACGCGGTGGCTCATCTTTAAGGGCTTTAACGGAACCGATGACCTTCACTATGCGATGCTTGCTGCCAGAATGATCCGGGGAACGTATGATCCCTTTCAACCCGGAGACATATTCAGTGGAAGGATTTTATTGATTGCAACCCAGGCCGTTATTTATAAGCTTGCAGGTATCCATATATTTACCACCCAGGCAGGGCCGGTGATCATTGTAATCCTTTCGTGTTACCTTACTGTTTTTAAATTACTTACTATAAAAAATGCAGGCGGCACTTTAATTGCCACCAGCCTTTTTTATTTTAATCCCGTTATCACTTACTTAACCGTTGGAATAACAGGTGATGTATATGTTATGATCGCCGGCATCATCATTTGCATCATTCTGAAGTCGTGGGTTCAGCATAAAAAAAACATATATAAATCTTTACTGTCGGGTACCATCATTGCTTTTATCATTGCTCTTTCTTTACTTTATAAAGAAACGATACTTGTTTTTATCCCGTTTGTATGTGTGGCCGCATATCGGCATGATAAGAGTGCCGCTAAACAATTAGTAATATCGCTCATCACGGCAATTTTATTTCTGATTTCCCTGTATGCGTGCTTTTATTATTATTATACCGGGGATGCTTTTTTTAAAATAAGCCAGATTAAAAACAGCCGTTACCTGCACCATTGCAGTTACGATCTATTACCATTCAAATACCTGTTGATACGTATCACTTATGGTGTATGGAAAGAGTTTATTGTACAAGGATATTACCCGGTAATTGTTGCTGCCTTTATTTCAGTGATAGAAGTTTACAGAAAAAGAAATTCTTTAAGCAGGCAAAACATTAATCCTGTTTTCTTTTTATCCCTGTTTGTGATATGCTTGTACTTTCCGTTTTCACTGCAAGGTTACCAGCCTTTATGTTCAGACGCAAGGCAATTTATACTGATGCTTCCTTTTGGGGTAATAGTTACCACCAACTTTATCAGTGATGCAATAGCACATAAAAATCACCGGAATAACTTCATTCTTATATCTATTTCCTTATTAGCAATCTGTATCATCAGCACGGGAAACAAATGGCAATGGATGATTTATACTTTATTCAGTATTTACTTTATCATTATTTTAGGTAGCGTAAGATTAAAAACTATCCTGAAATACCTCCTGCTAGCAGGTATTTTGTGGCTGAGTATCCTGGAACATTTGTTTTTTAAAAACAGTAACTGGTTTCATGATATGATAACGCTCAATAAACAAATCAAATCAAAATATTATTATTTCCCGGATCATGATAACATGATGCACTGGCAGTTATTGCATCAATTTGATAACAATACATTCGCCTTTTACAACCTGGAAAAGAATCCGTTTAAAATATTCAAACTCTATTATCAGGATATTGATACGGTTTCATTCCATCCGGGATGGCTGCTTGTTAATAAATCATATACGGTAAGGTCGACTTTGTTTTTAAAGAGAATTGATTCGCTGCAAAAGGCGTCTTATTTTAAAAGGAAGATAATTGCAGGTGATATGAGCGCCTTAATGATTGATGATCATGATACGTTCTTGTACCTGCAATCTTTAATTTATAAAGATGAAAAGTGAATAAGCCTTTTGCAATAACAGTAAGTATTAAATTTGTAAGTGTTACTGATAAGCATTTTCTATAACCACAGAGGTGAAAGCCAGAGAAAAGGGAGAGGTTACGCAGAGTAAGCATTCTCTGTACGCTCCGTGTTTCCTCCTCCGACTGTTCTCTGCGTTAAAAAAATATTCAAACCGCAGAAAGACCATGCATCACATAAGATTAGCCAGACAATAGTATGTAGTATTAAAATATTTTACTTTTATAACACTCTCTATTTGTATGTCATTACCAGGTAATAATAACAATTCGGACACAACAAATCAAAATTTTCCCTTTGAGTTCGAAGGAGTGATTCAAAAATCCGGTATCACCATATACATGTATGGCTCACATACCATCACCAATGGCAATAAGCTGTACGCACTACAAAGCATCCATATAAACCTGGATCTTTACATTGATCAAAAAGTTAAGGTAAAAGGTGCAAAAATTACCGGTTATCCGGTTGATAGCGGCCCTGAGCTCATTGATGTAAAAGCTGTTGAGAAAAAATAAGCATACAGTGTGTCTTTTGCAATGTACACTAAGATACACTCATCGGACGCTAAGCCATAACCTCCGGTAAATTACAGGATACCCATTTCCATATCAGGTTCAATCGCATCAATCTGCGCGTGATCAGCAAATTGCTGAATTTCCTTACCGCTTATTTTTGCGCTGAATATTTTATTTCCCATTATGAATTTACCTTTATTTTCCAATGCCGGCGGCAATTTTTCATCCTTCAATGTAATGAGCACTGAATAATCGTCTTCAGGATTTTTTGAAATTTTTTCATTCAATTCTTCAGGAATAGTAGCCATAATAAAATAATTAAAAAGACAGGTCCTGAATGGACCTGCCTTGTAAAATAATAAAAATACCGTTACAAAGTAGCTTTATCGCAATTGATTAACCCGGCACCGTAAGTGATGTCATAACCTGCCAGACCAAGGTCCTGAGCAGTGCTCATCAATTTCAATTTTACTGCTGCCGGACTAATACCGGGAAACCGTTGTTTTAATAATGCAACGGCCCCTGCAACTGTTGGAGTTGCCATACTGGTTCCACTCTTACTGGCGTATCCTCCGCCGGGAACAGTAGAGATAATGTTTACACCAGGAGCAGATACAGTAACCTGGTTCCATAACGCAGCCTGGCCTCCCCGGCTGGAAAAAGAAGCAATGATCTTGTTTATATCAACAGCGGCTATCGGACTTGCGTTGGGAGATCCTGTGATTATTGAGTTAGCAGGTGAATTTACCCATGGAAAAGCAGTTCCAAAAGAATTACCTGCTGCCATAACCACTACGGTACCTCTATCCTGCAACCTTTTAATTGCCTGTGCATATGCTACCATAGGACCACTCAAGCCGCCCAGGCTCATACTTACCACATGCAATCCATTAGCAACAGCCCAATCCATTCCGGAAATGATCGCGGAGGAACTTCCGGTGCCGGCATCTGACAATACTTTTACACCTATACTATTGTTTCTCGCTCCTACAATGCCTGAACAATGTGTACCATGGCTGTTGCCATCATTGTAACTAACAACACCAGGCACAAAACTGACACCTCCTGATATTGGATTTAGATCCAGGTGCGTTGCTATGCCAGTATCCAGCACACCCACTCTGATGCCGGCACCTGTAATACCTCTTGCCCATGCACCAGGCGCCTTTACCAGTGCGATATTCCATGGTACAGGCTGAACGGATAACAAACCAGGATCGGCAAGAACCGGATTGGAGCCAGGCGATTGTAAGGCGGATGCCTGATTCAATCTATCCAAAATTTGCTGCCTGCCTTCCTGGAAACCTCTCTGGTAGGCTTCGGTTATTCCCTTTCCGCTATTCTCTACCTGCTGTTCCGTTGCAACAGCGTAGTCCTGCATTTCAAGAATGTGCATTTCAATATCTTCCTCAACCGCTACAATGCCTGAATTCTCTTTTAGCCTTTTTACCTGTCCTTCATCAAGGCTTGCGGATGTAATTCCTATGCCTGGAAATTCCAGGATATGGTGGTCCTGCTGAATGGCTTCAGTTGCAAGAAAACTAATACCTCTTTTGACATTGTCAATCGAAATATTTAAAATCTCGGCAACAGGCGACACACTTTCATTATTTTCCGTGTGCGTAATAAGATACCTTTTTTTTGCTTGCATAAATTTTAATTTAAGGATGTAAGGAGATCGGTTAATAAAAATTTATTATTAATTAAGCTTGTTGATATAGATTCGAACTACGCTTAATAAAAATCAGCCTTGAGATAATCAAAAATCAATCATTTAAAGTTTCATAATTACACTCATATACGCATATTTGATACACCCAATTTAAATGAGGTAGCATCGTATAAGTATTTACAAACGAATAAATCTTACAATTACTAATTGTAATTAAGTACGGATGACACGGAAATTTTGAAGAAGTGTAGCAGACGTCGTAAAAATGAAAAATTCTTAATTATTCCTTCGGTGTTAAATAGAATAATAGAAAATAAAGATAAAATAAGTATTTGTTATTGTCAATACAAAACTAAAAAAGATTAGATGTTGCTTTTGCTATCAGCAGTCAGCAATCAGGAAGAAACCTATCCGGTTTTCATCTCATAAAAGCTGCTGGCTTACGCAATGCTTCCACGAAAATACACCTTAACAATATATAACCATTAAAAGACAAATATTAAAAGAGCATTTACATTATCAAAAAAGAATGAGGATAACAGAAACAGCGAAGCGGAATTTATATCGTTACTATCTCACTTTGAGTAATTTTTAAGCCTGATTGGGAAGTAATGCTATGGTATGTTTAAATTTCTTATAATACAATAAAATATAATAACAAATCAACTATATGATAACACTTAGTGATTAGTTCTTTAGATCTTATCTTGTTTTAAATCAGTCAAAATTTTCAAGTGCTCATAGAAGGTAACTTCATCACCACGTAAGGTGCCTACCTTTCTAAAAGGCATATCTTCCACACCTTCAATATCAATAAACACTTTCATAAATTCCCAGCCTATGGAGGACCCTGCTTTTATCATTTTGAATTGTAACGCATCATTAGGGATTTCAGCACATACCGTATGTGAATTATATTGCTCCACATCATCGTTTTTGATAAGAAATTTTACTACTGATTTTTTGTCTCCTGTTGAAGCAACATAAAAATCTTTAATTCGTCCGTATAACATAAATCTCAATTTTAACCATATCTAATATGATATGTTACATCAACTCATAACCATTCCTTTTATTGTTGCTTGTTACCATAAACCTTACCTGTTAATACAGATATTCGAATCTTGTAGCACAGATGATTAAAACGCTTTTTTAGGCGTTACAGTAGTAGTTGCTTTTTGCACCTGCTTTGTATATTCAACAATTGTTTTAGAAACTATTTCAATGTTTTCCTGCGCTTCTTTCCAATTTCTTTGTTCAATACCTTCACGAATACCGGGTAATGTTTTAACCCCGTATCCAGTATAATAACCAGGTGCATAGATCTGGTGTTTATACCACTCCCTTCTTGGCAAACCTTTTTCCTGCGTCAGGCTTCTTTCAGCTTTATACAAAATTTCATTTAACTGCTGCTGCTTTTCAACAGGCAGTGTCATAGCATTCGGATATGCTTTCTGAAACTCCTCTGCATTTTCTTTTAAACGCGCCATAGAATTTTCCAGCTCACTGAAATTTAAAAATGGAACAACGTCTTTGCTGGTGGGCGACTTATACTGTATTGTAGGATCTTTAGCCAGGTCGAATAATTTATCACTGATCATTTTGTTTTCAGTCTCGGTTTCCATCCTGGTGTTTTCAAGAAGTGTTTTCACTTCAGTAACATAATCCAACACTGTTTTTGTGAAGCTGCTAAAATCAATCGGCAATACATCGGCATTGGCCATTCGCATCATGATGCGTCCTGAAGTTTCAGATAAAGCTTTACCATAGTGGTAACCAGGGTCACCAAATCGTGTATAATAATCATAAGAGTCGTATATGGAATGATACTGACCACCCACTCCTTCTCCTCCAAAACCTATATTCATTGAAGCGATTCCAAGATGTTGTAAAAAGCTGGAGTAATCTGAGCCGGCACCTAAAGCACCCAGTTTAATGTTTTTATTTGCCATCACTTTCGTTCTGTTTGCGCTTTCGGCAGACACAACAGTTCTGGCATACCGCCTTTCTTTTATAGTAACGCCGGTTTGCGGATCAATGACGTCACCGGTAATTTCATTAAAAAAAGGCTCGAGCGTATGCGAACCGGCAGCGCTTACAAAACCCCTGGCATTACCATCAGTATTTAAATAAAACACCGCTTTTTGTTTCAACTCAGCCTGGTGGTCTTCGGCCCATTCTGTTGAACCAAGCAGCGCCGGTTCTTCGCCGTCCCAGGCACAGTACACCAGGGTTCGTTTTAATTTGTATCCCTTTTTAACCAGTGCGGCAATTCCTCTTGCTTCATCCAGTTCCGATACCATGCCACTCAGCGGGTCGGCAGCACCATTCACCCAGCCATCATGATGGTTACCCCTCATTATCCATTCATCAGGAAATTCACTTCCCTTCAATTTGGCAATTACATCGTAGAGAGGTTTCTGATCCCAGTTGAATTGTAATTTTAAATGAACCTTATCCTTACCCGGACCAACATGATAAGTGATGGGCAAACCACCTCGCCAGGCTGCGGGTACAACCTGTCCGCCCAACGATTCAAGCAACGGCTGTGCATCTTCATAAGAAATAGGGAGCACCGGAATTTTCATGATAGTAATTGCATCGGCACGGTTAAGCCTTTTAGCATCTTTTGTAGCGCCGATGCCGGGCGTCAACGGATCGCCAGGGTAAACAGGCATATCCATTACCGAACCGCGTTGTACACCGGCTTTGGGTCTGAACGGGCCTACAGGGTACACATCACCTGCCCTGTATCCGTCGTCTTCCGGATCAGAGTAAATAAGGCAGCCAATGGCCCCATGTTCCGCTGCCACTTTAGGTTTGATGCCTCTCCATGATCCTCCGTATTTAGCGATCACAATTTTACCTTTAACATCAACTCCCATTTTTTCAAGGGCTTCATAATCAGCAGGGATGCCCTGGTTAACATATACAAGTTCGGCAGTAACATCACCATCGGCGGAGTAAGCATTATAAGAAGGCAGTTGTTCCGATTTTTGTCCGGAAGTCCTGTCTTCTTTCAATTCAGGTTCTTCCAGTTTTGCCTTATAGGGTTTGCTGCCCTGCAATTCAAGCAACCTCAGTTTAGGGGTAGGAAATAAAACATAATAAACGTCTATGGTCGTTTCAAATCCCCAGGAACGAAAAAGCCCGGCCATATATTCGGCATTGGCCTTACCCTGCACCGAACCCACATGGTGGGGTTTGGAAGAAAGGAACAGCATCCAGGTATCGAGGTTTTTCAGGCTCAGGCTTGAGTCGAACTGCTTCTCCCATTTAAGCTGACTGGCAGTATTGGATTCTGTAAATCCCATCAGTTTTCGTTGCGCTTCCGCACGTGCAAAAGCAAAGCACATTAAAATGATTAATGTAAATTTATTCATGACTTATGTTTGAGTGAATGGAACTAAATAATGCTTGCGGCAAGAAATCGATTGGAATAATAGAATTCTAAAAATAATGCAATTATGCCAGACAATCAGCAAATGTGAAAAATTCGTTTTCTAAAATTAATAGGGATATAATTTAGCAAGGTTACGAAGCAAGTCTATAGCAGCGTACAATGAAATCTTATAATTGCAGAGCGGTTGATTGACTAACGCCATATCATTATATTACGGCTTTAAATTTTTCTTATTTCAGTTATAACAGTATCTAACTGCGAAACACTTTCCGTTATAAGGGAAACCAGGAATTTCGTTTCTTCATCAACTTCAAGAAGGTTTAATAAAGATATCAAACCTATTATTTTAGATAAAGGGCTTCTAACAAGGTGCGATTGGTCAAAAGCCATTTCTCTCAGGATCTTTGATTTATGCTCAACGATAGACGAGGCATTCGACAGCTCTGTATTCAGCCCATTTAATATTCGCAACTGTTTTTCTTTTTGAAAATGAATATCGGTACACGATCCAAGCCACATGGAAAGTTTGCCTTTGGAATCTTTACATGGAATGACACGAACAAAAAACCACCTGTATTCATTCTCATGATTCTTCAAACGTAATTCCCATTGAACCTCCTTTTCTTCTTTCATGGCACTTTTGCAGGATGCCGCAGTAAGATTGAAATCTTCCGGAAAAAGCACATGCCTCAGAAACATAAAACCCGGTTCCTGGTTTGCAACTTTGAAGTATTCAAAGAAACGGCCATTAATGAAATTGATTTTACCGGAAGGCAGGGCCGTCCACAATATACTGGGAAGCGTATTTGCTAAAAACTGGAAGCGCTTTTTCTCTTCTTCCGCTTGTACTTTTGCTTTAAAAACCTCTACTTCATATTTTTTCCTGTCGGTAATGTTAAAAAGTATTGCCTGAATCAACGGGGGCGATCCATCTTCCTGCTTTATAAACGAAGCATTAAACAAACAGCTGATATTGGTACTATCGGAAGAAAAAAGGTCTAAACTGATTTCATTTACAAATCCCTGCAGGTTGAGCAATGGAAAAACATACATCTGGAAGTAAAGACGGCCACCTTTACTGATTATATCCTGAAACCTCTTTTTTAAAACCACTTCCTCTGTTACGCAATGTAACCATGTAAGCAAGGTCTGGTTGATCTGAACAATGGTTCCATTAGGGTAAAAAGATATAAATCCGCATGGGGCATTTTCCAATACAGATTCGCTGTTCATTAAGGACATAAATTTATTTATTAAGCCTGTAGTTCTAGCACTCCTAAATATTCTTTAATGGAACTGATGATCTCCCCAGGCGCACTAAGATGCGGGCAATGTCCGGTAGCATTTAAATATACCAAAGAATTATTCTGGATGTTCTTTTGAATATAAGCTCCTGTTTCCAGAGGAGCCAACATATCATGAGCGCATTGAAGCGTGAGCGTATCAATCTTGAGCAGTGGCAAATAATGCCTGTTATCCGAGTAAAAAGTCACTTTCGCAAATTCACCTGCTATAACAGGATCGGTTGCACAAAAACTATTAGTCAGGCCTTCACCCAGTTCAGGTCTGTCCGGGTTTCCCATAATCGCCGGAGCCATCATGGAAGACCATCCCAGGTAATTACTATCCATCATTTCAAACAGGCCATCTACATCTTCTTTTTCCAGGCCGCCCTTATAATCACCATCACTAAAAAAATAAGGACTCGGACTTACAAAAACGAGTTTACTGAAAAAGGAAGGTTCCTTCAAAGCAGCAATGACTGCTATCATGCAACTCACGGAATGGCCTACCAATACAGCATTTTTTATATCGAGTGTTCTGCAGATGTCCAGAATATCTTCTGCATATCCATTTAACGAACTGTATTTTCTGGAATCATAGGATTGAAGGTCGGATTGCCCCGCTCCGACATAA